>CBAAAD010000046.1:0-2595 GCA_964658785.1 uncultured Methylobacterium sp. | reverse complement strand
ACGCTCGCGGCGCGCGCCGCGGACAACTCCCAGTTTGACGGGTACAGCGCCGTGTTGATCGGCACGTCGTCGGTATAACCCTCGACCCGCAGCGGGTTGGCAAACGGCGCAAGAATCTGACCGATATCGGTGAGGATCTGATTGGCCGATGGCGACAGCGTCGCCACGCCGCTGGGAAACAGGATGTCGGTACGAATTTCGATTTCCAGCCAGTTGGCGGTGCGCCGGACGACCACCATGTTCTTGTCGATGAGCGGCTGCAGCGCATGCTCGACCTGGTTGCGGATTCGTTCCAGATCCTGCTGCCCGCCACCGGTCCTGCCGGCGCTGGGCGGCGTGGACTCCTTGACCGGAGCGACCATCGCGCGTGCCGGTATCGGTGGCGGTATGTGTGCCAGCGGCGCGTTGGGTATGCGCGAAGGTACGGATGTCGGAACCGATACGCCGCTCGGCGCATTGGTCGACGGCATCGGCCGGATCACCTGCCGCGAGCCGTTGAATGCATCGGAAATCTGCTGCGCCAGCGCCCGGTATTTGGTCGTATTGACGCTCGACATCGCATACAGCACCACGAACAGCGCCAGCAGCAGGGTGAGCAGGTCCGCGTAAGGAATGACCCAGGCTTCGGTATTGACGTGCTCTTCGTGTTTTTTGCGTCTCATACGAGATATCCCTGCAGCTTGCTTTCTATCTGACGGGGGTTATCGCCCTGAGCGATCGACACAAGTCCCTCGATGACGATCTCGCGCACCTGAGTCTGCTTGTTGATGAGCGCCTTCAGACGTGCGCCGATCGGAAGCAACAGCAGGTTGGCCAGGCTGATGCCGTAGATCGTGGCGACGAAGGCTGCGGCGATGCCGTGACCGAGCTTGGTCGGATCGGTGAGGTCGCGCATCACCGCCATCAGGCCCAGCACGGCGCCAATGATGCCCATCGTGGGCGAATAGACGCCGGCATTTTCATAGACTTTCGCGGCATTCAAATCCGCGTGTTCGCGCGCCTCCAGCTCCACTTCCAGCACGCTGCGAATGGCTTCCGGCTCGCCGCCATCCACCAGCAGCTGCAGGCCCTTTCGGATAAACGGATCAGGCTCGGCATCGATCTGCGACTCAAGGCCGAGCAGGCCCTGGCGTCGGGAAATTTCGCTCCAGCCGACGATCCGGCTGATCAGGTTCGCCGGATGCAGCGAAGGCGGCTTGTACACCATGATCAGCATGCCCATGGCCTGCTTGATGACGCGGCCCTGCGTGTGCAGCATCACGGCCGCGATCGTGCCGCCAAAGACGATGGTGAACGCAGCGGGATTCCACAGCGCCGAGACGTCGGTACCCTTGAGGATCGCGCCGACGATGATGACGGCGAACGCCAGAAGGGTGCCGATGAGGCTGATCAGATCCATATCAGTCGGGAACCTTCAAGGACGGCAGCAGGCGATCGCCGTCCCCGGCCAGCGCCGCCAGATCCAGCACCAGCGCGAGCCGGCCATCGCCGGTGACGGTCGCACCGGCCACGCCGGGCACGCCATCGAACAAGGGTCCCAGTGGCTTGACCATGACGTCTTCCCGCCCGATGACCTCATGCACCAGACAGCCAAGATGCAGATGGCCGACATGCAGCACAACGACATGGCCGCCGGAGGCATCGTCGATCCCGGCCCAGCCGGCCAGGTCGCCCAGCACCAGCACACGGCCGCGATGGGCGACAACGCGGCGACCGTCCAGCGCCTGATCCTGCCCGGCACCGAGTTCGAATACTTCGCTCACGTTGCCCAGCGGCAGGGCAAACAAGCGATCGCCCACACGCACCATCAGCACGCGCAGAATCGCCAGCGTCAGCGGCACCGCCAGCTCCAGCGTGCTGCCGTGACCCAGGCGCGAACGCACCTGCAGCGTGCCGCCGAGCTCGGCCACGCGCGTCTTGACCACGTCCATGCCGACGCCACGACCGGAAATATCCGAAATCGTGGCGGCCGTGCTGAAACCAGGGCGGAAAATCAGTTCATAGCATTCGACTTCGGACAGATGAGCCGCCTGCGCCGCGTCGATCACGCCTTTCTCCACCGCCTTGCGCCGCAGCACCTGCGGATCCATGCCGCGGCCGTCATCGCTCACCGAAATGACGATGCGCTCGCCGCGCTGGCTGGCGGCCAAACGCACAGTTCCCTTGCGCGGCTTGCCCGCCTGTTCGCGCTCCTGGGGAGGCTCCAGACCGTGATCGACCGCATTGCGCAGCAGATGGACCAGCGGATCGGCCAGCGCTTCGACCAGACTGCGGTCAAGATCGGTGTCCTCGCCCTCCTGGATCAGTTCAATCTCTTTGCCCAGCTGCCGTGCCAGGTCGCGCACGATCCGCGGAAACCGCTGAAACAGTCGACCCACCGGCTGCATGCGCATGCCGAGCACGGCGGTCTGCAGTTCGCCGGCAATCCGGTCGAGCTCGGCGGCCGCCACGCTCAGCGGCTCGCTGTCACTGCGTGCGGCCAGGGTGAGCAGACGGTTACGCACCAGCACCAGCTCGCCGGCGCGGTTGAGCAGCGTATCGAGCTTGGCCGTATCGACGCGCACGGTAGTTTCCGCCGCGGCCGCCGGCTTCACG
>CBAAAD010000045.1:0-11377 GCA_964658785.1 uncultured Methylobacterium sp. | reverse complement strand
GCGCAGCTCAGCCGCCGCCAAGGTGACCGCCG
Source organism: uncultured Methylobacterium sp. (assembly GCA_964658785.1). Classification (GTDB taxonomy): domain Bacteria; phylum Pseudomonadota; class Gammaproteobacteria; order Xanthomonadales; family Rhodanobacteraceae; genus Rhodanobacter. The sequence continues at coordinate 11,345 of CBAAAD010000045.1, read as the reverse complement.
TCATCGTGCCGAAGGATCGCGCGGTTGGTCTGACGCCAGTCGTGCGGCGCGCGTCGGCCGGCGGCGCGGATCGCGTGCCGCTGATCGCCGTGACCAATCTGGCCCGCACGCTGCGCGAGCTGAAGGACGCGGGCGTGTGGATCACCGGGCTGGACGGCGAGACGGATACGTCAATTTATGCCGTCGATTTCAAGGGGCCGGTGGCGATCGTACTCGGCAGCGAAGGCGAGGGCATGCGCCGGCTGACGCGCGAGTTGTGCGATTTCGTGGCCAAGATTCCGATGCCCGGCGTGATGGAGAGTCTTAACGTCTCCGTCGCTACCGGTGTGGTTTTATTCGAGGCCTTGCGTCAACGGAGTGCAGTGAAATGAGCGACTTTTATTGGCATGACTGGGTCGGCTACATCGGCGTTTTCTTCGTCTTGCTGGCCTATCTTCTTTTGCAGGCACACAAGATCCGTGGCAACGGCCTTTCTTACCAACTGCTCAATGTGTTTGGTGCAATCGGCGTGCTGCTTTCGCTGATTTTCGGGCTGGGACCGATCAACTGGCCGGCGTTCCTGATGGAAATGGCCTGGGTGATCATCGGCGTGTTCGGCATCGTGCACGGCACCCGGCTGCGCCAGCGCGCCCGCGAAAAGGGTCAGAACATGCCGATATGGTGAGCGACGCTGTGCGGTAATTTCTCCCAGGTATAGCATAGGAGGAACGACGGCGAGCCAGCGGCACATAAAAAAGAAGCGCGTGATGCGCTTCTTTTTTATGTTTTGGCCAACGCTTATTCGCCGAGTTTGCCCAGCTCGGGATTCGACGTGAAATCGCGCTTGGTGCGCTGCTTGTTCAGCGGCTCGCCGGTGACCTGAAACCACACGTTCTCGGCGATATTGGTGGCGTGGTCGCCGATCCGTTCGATGTTTTTCGCCATGAACAGCAGATGCGTGCACGGCGTGATGTTGCGCGGGTCTTCCATCATGTAGGTCAGCAGCTGGCGGAAGTAGCCGGTGTAGGCATCGTCGAGTTCCGCATCGTCCTTCCACACCTGATACGCCTTCTCGGCATCCTGGTCGCGGTAGGCCAGCAGCACGTCGCGGACCTCGGCGGCAGCCAGTTCGGCAAGGTAATTCAGTCCGGCCGTTGGTGCGACCGGCGCCACCATCGACAACGGAATGGAGCGCTTGGCCACGTTGGCGGCATAGTCGCCGATGCGTTCGATGTCGGCGGCAATGCGCAGCGCGGCAAACACGTTGCGCAGGTCGCCGGCCATTGGCGCGCGCAGCGCCAGCAGGCGCACTACGTCGTGGCTGATTTCCTGCTCGAGCTGATCGATGGCCTCGTCGTTGCCGACCACGCGCTGCGCGGCGCGCTCGTCGCGGCGGTCGATCACGTCGATGGCGGATTCGAGCTGGCTGACCGAGAGTTCGCCCATGCGTACGATTTCGCCGGTGAGCCGGGTCAGTTCGCCGTCGTAGCTCTTGATGATGTGTTCTTTGCCGGTGCTGCTCATAGGTGTTCTCTCATGCATCAAGTAGGGAGTACGCGCGGCTTGCTTCGTTGCGCGGACCTCTCCGTAAGCGGAGAGGCGCCATGTATACGCTTAGCCGAACCGACCGGTGATGTAATCCTCGGTCTGCTTCTTGCCCGGTTTGGTGAAGATTTTTTCGGTGCGGTCAAACTCGATCAGTTCGCCCATGTACATGAAGGCGGTGAGGTCGGAGCAGCGCGCCGCCTGCTGCATGTTGTGGGTCACGATAACGATGGTGAACTCGCTTTTCAGCTCTTCGACCAGTTGCTCGATGCGGCTGGTGGCGATCGGGTCCAGCGCCGAGGTCGGCTCATCGAGCAGCAATACTTCGGGCCGCAGCGCGATGGCGCGGGCAATGCACAAACGCTGCTGCTGGCCGCCGGAAAGACCCAGCGCGTTCTGCTTCAGCTTGTCTTTTACTTCGTCCCACAGCGCGGCGCTGCGCAGCGCCTGCTCGACCCGACCTTCCATGTCCGACTTGGACAGCTTTTCGTGGTGGCGGATGCCGTAAGCCACGTTCTCGAAGATGGTCATCGGAAACGGTACGGGTTTCTGGAATACCATGCCGACCTTGCTGCGCAGTCGGTTCATCGAATAGCCGGGGTCGAGGATATTCTCGCCATCCAGCACGATCTCGCCCTTCGCCTCCAGCTTCGGATAGATCGCATAGATGCGGTTGAAGATGCGCAGCAGGGTCGACTTGCCGCAGCCGGAAGGTCCGATGATGGCGGTGACCTTCTTCTCCGGAATGTCCATGTTGATGCCTTTCAGCGCATGGAAACCGTTGTAGTAGAAATGCAGGTCGCGCACCGTCATCTTGGTGTTGGCCAACGAAGTGGCCGCGGTCTGCGCCACGGTGGTGACGACGGCAGGATCAGTCATGGGAAACCTTGTTGCGCGAGAAAATCAGGCGGGAGCCGAGGCTGAGCAGCAGCACGAACATGGTGACTACAAACGCACCGGCCCACGCCATCGCATGCATCTTGTCGCCCGGATCGTTGGCGTACTGGTAGATGATCTGCGGCAGGCTGGACATTTTTTCGATCGGATTCAGCGTCATGTAATTGTTGCCGAACGCGGTGAACAGCAGCGGCGCGGTTTCGCCGGAGATGCGCGCCAGTGCCAGCAGCACGCCGGTGATGATGCCCGAGCGCGCGGCGCGGATGAGAATCTGCATGGTGAGCTTCCACTGCGGCACACCGAGCGACAGCGCCGCTTCGCGCAGCGTCGAGGGGACCAGTCGCAGCATTTCGTCAGTGGTGCGCACGATCACGGGCAGGGCAATCAGCGCCAGCGCCACGCCGCCGGCAAAACCGGAGAAGGTCGTCGAACCGTGGGTCAGCACCGTGCTGGGCAGCACGATGATGGTGTAGACGAACAGGCCCATCACGATCGACGGTGCGGACAGCAAAATGTCGTTAAGAAAGCGGATCGTTTCACCGAGCTTGGTGCGGTTGGCGTATTCGGCCAGCCAGGTGCCTGCCAGCACGCCGATGGGTGTGGCAATGGCGATGCCGAGAAAATTGATGATCAGGCTGCCGACCATCGCATTGGCCAGGCCGCCGTCCTCGCCGTTGGCGGTAATGCTGGTGAACAGCTTGAAGTTCAGCGCGCTGATGCCCTGACGCAGCGTTTCCCACAGAATCCAGGCGAGAAACACCAGTCCGATGAGCGTTGCCACGGCGCTCAGGCTCATGGCAATCCAGTTTGTAACGCGTCGACGCAGATAGATCGAGCTCATCAGTTGCCTTCCTTGCGCTTGAGCTGGCTAAGCATCAGCCGGGCAATCAGCAGCACGATAAAGGTGACCACGAAAAGCAGAAATGCCAGCGCCATCAGCGAGGATTTCTGCAGGCCGCTGGCTTCGCTGAACTGATTGGCGATGGTCGATGCGATCGAGGTGCCCGGGTCGAGCAGCGAGGCGGAAAACGCCATCGAGTTGCCGATGATGAAGGCCACCGCCATGGTTTCGCCGAGCGCGCGGCCCAGGCCCAGAAAGATGCCGCCGATGACGGCCGATCGCGTATACGGCAGCACGATGTCCCACGACACTTCCCAGGTGCTAGAACCTAAAGCGTAGGCGGACTCTTTCAGCCGGGTCGGCACGGTCTGGAACACCTCGCGCATCACCGACGAAATGAACGGAATGATCATGATCGCCAGCACGATGCCGGCGACCAGGATGCTGGCGCCGAAAGGATAATCGCTGGCAAACAACTTGCCGATGAAGGGCACGTGCTGCGCCACCCACGACACCTTGCCGTCATCGGGCTTGTTACCCAGGTTGCTGGTCAGCCACGGCTTGACATGCGCGGAAAAGAACGGTGCGAAAACGAACAGCCCCCACATGCCGTAAATGATTGAGGGAATACCGGCCAGCAGTTCGATCGCCGACGATACCGGCGTGCGCAGCCAGGAGGGCGCCACTTCGGAAAGGTAGAGCGCAATGCCGAAACTCACCGGTACGGCGATCAGCAGCGCTATGAGTGAGGTGACGATGGTGCCGTAGACCGGAACCAGGGCGCCGTAGACGTCGTTGCCCGGATCCCATGCGGTGCTGACCAGAAAGTGCCAGCCGAACTTGGCGAAGGCTTCGCGGCCGCCCCACAGGGTGGCGAATGCAGCGCCGAGCAGGGAAGCGAGCACGAGCAGGGCGCAGCTCTTGAGCAGCCAGCGAAAAAACAGTTCCTGCCGCGCGTCGCGCCGCGTACGTTGCTCCACGACCATGGGAGGCGCGATGGTGCCGGGTTGCGCTGACATGTGCGATGCGATCCTCAAACTGACAGGTAGCAAGGTAGGGCGATCGTGTAATCGATGCGGCGACCGCTTTCAGCGAAAAGCCGCCCTTTCGGAAAAGGGCGGCGTCGTGCCTAGCTTATCCACAGCGTGCGGCGGCAACATGACTGTTACCGCCGTACTTTGTTTCAATGCTTGAAATCAGAAGCCCAGTAAGCCTCGATCTGTGCGACCAGCGGAGCCGGCAGCGGGACATAGTCAAGCGCGGACGCGTCGGACTGACCCTTTTCCAGCGACCACTTGAAGAAGTCGAAGGCAACCTTGCTGTTCGCAGCATTCTTCGGCGTCTTGTACATGATCATCCAGGTGGTCGCGGTGATCGGCCAGGCCTGCGCACCCGGAGCATTGGTCATGACCAGGTTGAAATCCTTGGCGCTTTTCCAGTCGGCGGTTGCCGCGGCGGCGGCGAAAGCGGCGGCGCTGGGCTTCATGTAGTTGCCGCTGGCATTTTTCAGGTCGACCCAGGCCAGCTTGTTCTTCACCGCGTAAGCATATTCCACGTAACCGATCGAGCCCGGAATCTGACGCACGTACTGCGACACGCCCTCGTTGCCCTTGCCACCCACACCGGTCGGCCACTCGACGGCCGTGCCGAACTTGACCTTGGTCGCCCAATCCGTGTTGACCTTGGACAGGAAGTTGGTGAAGTTATACGAAGTGCCCGAGCCGTCCGAGCGATGCACGACGGTGATTTTGCCAGCCGGAAGCTTGAGGCCGGCGTTCAGTGCGGCAATCTTCGGATCGTTCCAGTTGGTGATCTTGCCGAGATAGATGTCGGCCAGCGTGGTGCCATCGAGCTTGATCTGGTCTTCGGTAATGCCTTCGATATGTACGACCGGCACGATGCCGCCAACCACGATCGGGAACTGGCCCAGCCCCAGTTTCTGCAGGTCTTCGGCGCTCATCGGCGCATCGGACGCGCCAAAGTCGATGGTGCCTTCCTTGATCTGCGCGATGCCGGCACCCGAGCCGACCGACTGATAGTTAAGGTGGTTGCCGGTTTTTTCGGCGAACGCGGCGGACCACTTGGACATCACAGGGTAGACAAAGCTGGAGCCAGCGCCGGTGATGTCGGTCGCCTGGGCGGCGCCGGCGAACGCCGAGGACACGGCGATGGCCGCAACGGCGGCGAATCGAAATGAGGATTTGCGAGTGATTAACACGGTAGCTCCTGGGTGGGGCGGAGGATGGACCCGTTCATTTCAGGCCTTTCGTGTTGCAATGAGATGAGATGAATGTTGCAGAAAGATGACAGCGCAAGAAATTAGTGTCACAAGCCCAACGTCAAGTTCATTCCGCAGGCGAAAACGCCGGCAAACGCCAGCTATGACGCAACACCTATAACGCTGTGTTCCTGCTCAAAAAGCTCCAGCTGACGCCATCGATTGACGACGGTACAAAACAGATCGGCGGTCCGTTCGGCGTCGTAAACGGCCGAATGCGCCTCGCGACCATCAAAGCTGTGGCCGGCGGCCAATACGGCCTTGCTCAATACCGTCTGGCCGAAGGCAAGGCCGCCAAAGCTCACAGTGTCAAAACAGCTAAAAGGATGAAACGGATTGCGCTTGTTGCCGCAACGGCGCACGGCCATATTAAGAAAGCCCAAATCGAACGCCGCGTTGTGACCGACCAGAATCGCTCGCTGACACTCGGCGTCCCGGACGGCCTGCCGCACGGACTGGAAAATATGATCCAGCGCCAGGCGTTCTGCCAAGGCTCCACGCAGCGGGTTGTACGGGTCGATCCCGGTAATTTCCAGCGAACGCGGGTCGATATTGGCGCCCGGAAAAGGCTCGACGTGGGTCGATATTGTCTGAGAGGGTCGCAGAATACCGTCGGCGTCCATCATGATCGTGACGGCAGCGATTTCCAGCAATGCGTCGTGCTCAGCGTCGAATCCACCGGTCTCGACATCGACCACAACCGGGAGAAAACCGCGGAAGCGTTCCGCCATGCGGGCAGGAGAGGTAAGCGGACTGTATGGCATGGTGAAAGCATAGCATTGGCGCTTTGGATGCCTGCTTTTGCATCGTGGATTGACCGCTTCAGTAGGGTTGCGGGTCGTGTCCCGGCTGGCGACTAGCTGGCGACATTTCCTTAACCTCCGAGACCACTGCGCGGTCTACATGGCTGCTGTCGCAACCAATAAGGGGTAACTTCCGCAGTTCGCTTGCGTGCCGCTATTTGACGCAGGTGTTAAACGCTTGTGGCATTCGTTGTCATCTAAATGTCATCATACGTATACGTAAACGTCATGCGTGCCCGGCATGCTGCGTTTCAAGATGGGGTGTTAAGTCAATTTAACAGGCACTTTAAAAGTGCCGGCTCCGTCGTACGATTTTTCTAACTCGATGCGGAGCTTTTCATGATGCGCAATAAAATTGTCGCCGCGGCCATCGCTGCGGTGCTTGGTACCCTCAGCATCAGCGCGCATGCTGACGGCGCTGATATCAACACGTTCAGCGACCTGTTCAAACAGGGCCATGTCGACGGCGAGCTGCGTCTTTACGACTTCAACCGCACGTACGATTACAGCGTGCCAGCAAAGCCCAGCGCGCGAGCTTTTGGCGGCTCGATCCTGTTGAATGCGCAGACCGCATCGCTCAATGGTTTCAGCGCCGGCGCGTCGCTGATCAGCGCCAATTCGCTGGGCTCGCTGGCCGAGAATCCGAAGCGGGTCGATACTACCCTGATGGGTGCCAGCGATTCGCTGAGTGCGCTGAGCCAGGCCTACCTGCAGTATAAGAACAGCTGGGTCATGGCGCGCGCCGGCTACCAGTATTTGAACACGCCGTGGATGGGCAACAGCGATGGTCGCCTGCTGCCGAACTCGTACGAAGCTCTGAGCGCAGTGTTCACGCCGATGAAGGGCTGGGACATCATCGGAATTCGCGAGCTCAGCTACAAGAGCCGTACGTCCAGCGACTACTTCAACGACAACAACTATTACGCCAGTCTTTACGAGGGTGACACCCTTTACGGCGGCAACCAGGGCTTGCCGGTTACGGCGAGGCAGACCAGCGGCACGTGGGCGCTGGGCAGCACGTACGTCAACGGTGGCCTGAAGGCGCAGGGCTGGTACTACGACTTCCTCGATTTCGCCCGCATGGGCTATGCCGACGGCAGCTACGTATTCGATACCGGTACCGGTTTCAACCCGGTCATCGGCTTCCAGGGGCTGACCGAGAGCGGTGGCGGTTCCAGCAATGTGCTGGTGGCAAACAAGCTGAAGATAAACGGCATTGCAGGCACCAACGTGAAGGCCCGCGTCTGGGGCGCTGACCTCGGCGTCGTGATCCCGAACGGTCGTTTTGACGTGATGTACAACAAGGTTGAGAAGGAAAGTGGTTCGTCCATCGGCGACGGTACGGTCATCTCGCCGTTCACCGTCAGCTACGCGACGGATCCGCTGTACACCACCTCGATGATCCGTGGTCTGGTCGAATCGGGTCCCGGTCATGCGACAAAGGCCAAGTTCTCCTATGACCTGTTTGACAAGAAGGTGCAGCTGGTCGCGGCGTATGCCAAATTCAACACTTATCTGAATGGCAACTTCCACGACACCTACTTCGACATCATCTATAACTTTGATGGCTTCATGAAGGGTTTCCAGATCCGCGATCGTTGGGAAAAATCCTCGGGCGGCATCAACAACCTCAATCCTGGCAATCAGCCTTTCACGTACAACCGCGTGATGCTGAGCTACAAGTTCTGATAGGGCGTTTGTTTGAGTCGGTGGTCGTAGCAAAGCTGTCATGTCGCCGTTGTCAAAGCGTCATCGGCGAGTGCGAATCTAGCCGCCTATAGAGTTATCGCAAGGGAGTTCTACCCAGGGACGGAAAACGGCGGGCTTAGCCCGCCGTTTGCTTTTTTGATGTGCCGCATCTCTTCAATGCGCCACATCGGTTTATGGAACAGCCGCCACCGGTTGACCGGTTGGCGGTTTTTTCATGTCCGCATCGCTCCAGCCACCGCCCAGCGCGCGAATCAGATTGACGCTGGCCTGCAGACGACGGGTGCGTACCTGTTCGGCGTTGCGTTTGGCCTGGAGATAACTGGTCTGTGCGGTGACCACGTCCAGATAGTTGACGATACCTTCGCTGTAGCGGTTCGTCGCAATCGTCGCGGCATCCTGCGCGGACGCGGCGGCATCGTCCTCGTCATGTGCTTCGCGGCTGAGATTGCTCAGCAGTGAGAGGTTGTCTTCCACTTGCTGAAACGCCGTCAGCACGGTGATGCGGTACTGGCCGGCGGCTTCGTCGAAGCTTGCCTTGGCCTCGCGCTCGCGAGCGCGTCGCAAGCCGCCGTCGAATAGACTCAGTGCACCGATCGGTCCCAGCGCCCACATGCGATTACCTGCGGTAAGCAGGCTGCCGTTGCCGGTGTTCTGCCAGCCGAAAATGGCGGAGAGGCTGAAGCTTGGGTAGAACGCCGCGCGTGCCACGCCGATATTGGCATTGGCGGCAAAGGTAAGACGTTCCGCCGCAGCAATGTCCGGCCGACGTTGCAGCAGCACCGACGGCACCTCGGCAGGGATGGCCGGGAGACCGATCTGCACATCCGACGCCGGCAGTGAAAATTTCGATGCGGGCACGCCGACCAGCGTGGCGATGGCATGCTCAGTGAGTGCGCGTTGCGCGGTCACTTCGGCGGCCTGCGCCAGCGCGTCCGAAAGCTGGGTCTTGGCTCGTGCCACGGAAAGCCCGGAGGCAATGCCGCCTTCCATACGGTTTTGCGTCAGCACCAGGCCCTTGCGGTAGGCCTCGAGCGAATCGTTGAGGATATGTGCCTGGATGTCGTAGCCGCGCAGCAGAATATACAGGTCTGCAAGCTGCGATTGCAGGCTCAGCTTGGCCGAGGCCAGATCCGCGCTGGCCGCTTCCGCTGCCGCGTTGCCGGCGGCAACTTCGTTACGCACGCGACCCCAGAAATCGAACTCGTAATCCGCCGAAAACTGTGCGGTGTTGGCGTCGTATTCGTTGGGCTGGTTTCTGCCGCGCAGCGGGCGATTGTTCGACTGGCGGTTATGGCTCGGGCCGCCCTCTACGCCGAGATGTGGAAACAGGCCCGAACGCAGTTCGCCTTCGTAGGCATGCGCACGGTCGTAGCGTGATAACGCCACGGCCAGCGACGGATTGCTGGCGTCAAGCTGCTGCTCCAGTGCGTCCAGCGCCTTGTCGTTGAATATCTGCCACCAGTCGCCGCGCGCCTGTGTATCGGCCGGCGCAGCGGGCGTCCACAGCCCGGACGCTTCCTTGTAGCTGGCGGGCACGTCGACGCTTGGCCGATGATACGTCGGGGCCAGCGAACAGCCAGCCAATGCGGTAAGCATGGCGATCGCCAGGACGCGCTTCGCGCCGCGCTGCCAGCGCTGTTTGGGCATGATGGTATGGGTGCGCATCGGGTCAGTCCCGCGTCGGCTGTTCATGGGCGCCTTTTTCCGCCGAGGCCGACGCCGACGCTGACTTTGCCAGCTGCACCTTGTCACCTTGCGACAGCGAATCCGGCGGGTGGTCGATGATGCGATCAGTCGGCTGCAGGCCGTGATCGATTTCCAACGAATCGCCCATGTCCATGCCGATATGAACATCGCGCAGCTGCACGCGGTTGTCTTCACCCAGCACGGCGACCTGCGGGCCGGCGGCGCGGAAAATCAGCACGGTCGACGGTACCGTGATGAGATGAGTGTTGACAGTGATTGGCAGGCTGACTTCGGCGTAGTCGCCCGGCAGCAGCTCACCATTGGGGTTAGGCGCCTCGAACTGCGCCAGCAGCGCGCCGGATTCCTGATTGACCGAGCCCGACGAGCCGATCAGCGTGGCCTTGTAGGTCTGGCCAGGATGCTCGAGTACGCTCAAATTCACTGTCATGCCCGGTTTGATCGAGGCGGCGTAACCCTGCGGAATGCGCACATACAGGCGCATCTTGCTGGTGTCGGCCACGGTGAACAGCGCGGGGCTGGTATTACTGGTGGATGAGATCAGATCGCCGATATCGGTGTTGCGGCTGGTGACCGTGCCGTTGAAGGGCGCGGTGATGTGCTTGAACGATTCCAGCGCGGCCAGCCGGTCGACGTCGGCCTGCGCCGATAGCACGTTGGCCGCGGCGACTTCGGCTTCACCGCTTTTTTCATCAGCCTCCTGCTTGGATACCGAATTGGAGCTCAACAGATGCTGCCAGCGCTGGCTGGTGATCTGCGCCAGCCGTTGATCGGCCCTGGCGCGCACCAGCACCGCCTTGGCCTGCTCGAACTGCTGGTCGAGCTCGGGCGTATCGATGATGCCGAGCGTGTCACCCGCCTTGACCGTGCTGCCGATGTCCTTGTCCCAGCTCTTCAGATAGCCGCTGACGCGCGCGTGGATGGGTGCGCTGATCCAAGCGTCGATGCGGCCGGGCAGGGTCATCGCGTGGCTGTCCGCCTTGCCTGCGACGGGCGCCAGCTGCACCGTGGGCAACTCCTGCGCGTCGGTCCAGCTGACGACCTGATGATAGTCATGCGCGCGCACGGCCAAACCGATCACCGTGGCCAGCACAGCCACGACAACAACGATCGCGATGGGACGGCCCAGCCGCAGCGGGCGCTGCGCCGGGGCTTCGTGGTTAGACGACATGGGGATTTTCTCCGGGAATCAGAACAAGGTCGGTAGAGGCAGCGTGTTTTTCGCCCGCGTGGACGAGGCTGAAAATCACCGGCACGAAGAGCAGCGTGGCAAAGGTGGCAAACAGCAGGCCGCCGATCACGGCACGGCCCAGCGGCGAGTTCTGTTCGTGGCTCAGGGCCATCGGCAGCATGCCCATGACCATCGCCAGCGCGGTCATGCAGACCGGGCGGAAGCGCGTGAAACCTGCTTCCATAGCGGCCTTCACCGCGTCGCCGTGAATCGCCAGCCGCTCGCGGCAGAAGCTCACAACAAGAATCGAGTTGGCGGTAGCCACGCCCATGCACATGATGGCGCCGGTGAGGGCGGGGACCGACAGTGTGGTGTGGCTGACAAACAGCATCCACACGATCCCGGCCAACGCGGCGG
>CBAAAD010000044.1:7317-11648 GCA_964658785.1 uncultured Methylobacterium sp. | reverse complement strand
CTTCGACCCTGCGCGAAAACACGCCTTCCATCGACTGCAGCGCCGCGCGTGCGCCCGCGTGGGAGCGCGATGCAATCAGGTCGGCGACGGCTTCGGCCTGCGCCAGATCGAGCTTGCCGTTGAGAAAGGCTCGCTCGGTGAATTCGCCGGGACGCGCCAGCCGCGCGCCCAACGCACATGCGCGACGCAGCAGCAGATCGAGCAATACCGCGCTGCCGTGCCCCTGCAGTTCCAGCACGTGTTCGCCGGTGTACGAGGCGGGCGCCGGGAAGTACAGCAGCAGGCCGCGATCGATCAGCTCACCCGCCGCATCGCGGAAGGCGGCGAAATGCGCATAGCGCGGCGTCGGTGCGCGACCCAGCAGCATTTGCGCCATGGCTGGAACGGCCGGTCCGGATACGCGCACCACGCCCACACCGGCCATGCCGGGCGCGCTTGCGATGGCGGCGATGGTCTCGCTGGAGTGATCGAGTGTCGGATCGGGCGGGAGCGAAGAAGTCATCGGCATGCACTCTAAACGAAGACAGCCGCGACGGTTTCCCGCTCGCGGCTGCCGAGGTATCGGATGGAAGCTTGCTCAGGCCGCCTTGAGGCCTTCTTCGCGATCCACGTGGTGCGTGACCCACCACTGCTGGCCCAGGCCGACAAGGCCGTTGATCGCGTAGTACAGACACAGGCCCGACGGGTAGAAAGCGAACAGCAGGGTGAACAGCAGCGGCATCACCTTCATCATCCGCGCCTGCGCCGGATCCATGCCGGCCGCCGCGGGATTGAGCCACTGCGTGCCCAGCATCACCAGCGCGTAGATGATCGGCAGGATGTAGAACGGGTCGGGCGAGCTGAGGTCGGGAATCCACAGGAACGGCGCATGGCGCAGCTCGATGCTGTATTCCAGCACGTAGAACAGACCCAGGAACACCGGCATGGTGATCAGCACCGGCAGGCAGCCGCCCATCGGATTGACCTTTTCCTTCTTGTACAGCTCCATGGTGGCCTGCTGCATCTTCAGCTTGTCGTCGCCGTAGCGCTCCTTCAGCTGCGCGATGCGCGGCTGCAGCTTGCGCATCTTGGCGCTGGACTTGTACTGCATGGCCGTCAGCTTCCAGGTGGCGCCCTTGATCAGCAGCACCAGCAGGATGATGGCCACGCCCCAGTTCTTCGCAATGGCATGCAGCTGGGAGAGCACCCAGTGCATCGGCACGGCGATCGCCTTGAACATGCCGTAGTCGATGGTGAGATCGAGACCCGGCGCGATGGCATCGAGACTGCCCTGAATGTTCGGGCCCAGATACAGCTGGGACTGGCTGCTGACGCTCTGACCCGGCGCCACGCTGAGGCCCGGACCCATCGTGCGAATCAGGTAATGCGGCTGGCCGCTGTCGGGGTTGATGGTGCTGGTGACATAGCGGTCGGTCTGGTCAGCCGGCGGAATCCATGCCGCGAAAAAGTACAGCTTCAGCATCGCGGCCCAGCCGCCCTTGATCTGCGCGTCCAGCTGATCCTTCGGCTCGGAGAAATTCTTGAACGGCAGCTTCTCGAATTTCTCGCCGGTGTACCAGCCAGCACCCTGAGCAAAGCGCGTCTGCGGGTCGGTGTACCCCTTGATCCAGCTGCTCGGCTTTGGCGGCGCGGCGCGCAGCAGCTGCTGATAGGCATAGCCCTGCCACGGCTGTGTGCTGCCGTTGTCGATACGCTGGGTCAGGCCAATCTGGTAGCTGCCGCGCTTGAACGTATAAGTCTTGGTGACCTTGAGGCCGGCGGCGTCCTGCCAGGTCAGATCAACCTTCAGCTCGTTCTGACCCGGCGCCAGGGTGTAGTCGGTCTGCGCGGCGGTAAAGATCGCCTGGTGGTTGGGCTGATCGGCGGGCGCCTTGTCGCTGCTGCTGACCAGGCCATTTTGCGCGACGAAATAATCGTCCTCGCTATTGTCCAGCAGCACGGTCGGTGCCGGATGCGGCATGGCGTGGGTGGGCGGCAGCGAGGGGTAGGCCAGCAGCTGAGTTTTCACCACGCTGCCGCCGCGCGTGTCCACGGTCAGGTGCAGCACGTCGGTGTTGATGCTGATCAGCTGGGCTGTTGTCGCTGTGGGCGACGGCGCGGCGCCGGGAGCAGCCGCACCGGGTATCGCCGCACCAGCCGAGGCAGCGTCGTTGTTCGACGTCGGCACACTGCCGTCGGCCGGCGTTGCCGGGGTGCTGGAACTTGCCACTGGCGTGGATGGCGGCAGCGGCGAGTAATCCTTCTCCCAGGCCAGAAACAGGAAATACCCCACGGCGAACAGGGCGAACAGAAGAAAGGTGCGCGTTTGGTTCATCGCGTAGCAAATCCGGGTAACGCCACGACAGTGCAGAGCCGCGGATGGTCGAGAGGGAAGGTGGGGAGGCGAAAGAAAGCAGTCAACGCGCGATTGTGGCGGTCACGGCCACCGGCTTCAATGGCAGGACCGTTTCAGCGCGAGGTTTCATGGCGACTGGCCAGCAGCTTTTTCCATAGCAGATCGATCTCCGTCAGCAGCTCGGAGCCAGGCACACCCGCGGCCTGCTCGCGCGCCATCACCATCAGATCGACTGGCGGGAGCTGGTGGCGCACGCGTCGGAACGATTCGCGCAGCAGGCGCTTGATCCGATTGCGCTCAACCGCGCGTTTGGAAACGCGCTTGGATATCGCCAGGCCGAGCCGGGCCTGGCCGAGCTCGTTGCCGCGATAACGCATATGAAAACAGCGGCCGCCTGCGCGTCCGCTGCTCAACCGCAAGGCGGCGAATTCACTCGGCCGGCGTAACCGCGCATCGCGCGGCAAACCGGCGGACTGCATGATCTACCGCTCGATTACGGGATCAGGCGCTTGCGGCCTTTCGCACGGCGGGCATTGATGATCTTGCGACCATCGGCCGTGGCCATACGGGCACGGAAGCCGTGAGTGCGGGCGCGCTTGAGCTTACTTGGCTGGAAGGTCCGCTTCATGGCGTACTCCGAAGGGAATGTTGATGAAAGGTCGCAAAGTATGTCTGGTTTGTAGCTCGGGTGTCAAATGGGATTGACACCATGTGGTTACCGGCCTGTGGACAGCCCTGTGGGCAAGCGTGTGGATAATTGCCGCTGATGCCGGCAAGGCTGCTGTTAGACTTGCCTGCCTGTCATGCGCGCAAGCGCCCTAAAGCCTGTGGTTGAAACTATTCATGAGTGATTTGTGGCGGCGCTGTCTTGAGCGTCTGGAAGGCATTGTTAGCGTTGAAGATCTGCACACCTGGCTGATGCCGCTGCAGGCGCGCGACGAGGCGGATGGGCTGCAGTTGTTCGCACCCAATGCCTATACGTTGGACACGGTCAAAGAGCGTTATTTGTCGCTGATCGGCGAAGTGCTGAGTCAGCTGGCAGGACGCGTCATCGCGGTGCGCATCGATGTGGGCTCCAACACCGCGAGATCTCAGGCCGCGGCCAAGCCGTCAGCGCCACCGCGCGCCAAGGCAGCGGAACCGGCCGCGCCGGCGTTCAATCACAACCTCGATCCGCATTACACCTTCGAGACGTTCGTCGAAGGCAAGTCCAATCAGCTGGGCAAGGCCGCCGCAATGCAGGTGGCCACCAATCCGGGCCGCGCCTACAACCCGCTCTTGTTGTACGGGGGTACCGGGCTGGGTAAAACGCATTTAATGCACGCGGCTGGTAATTTGATGCGCGAGCACAACCCGAACTGCAAGGTGCTTTACCTGCGTTCGGAGCAATTTGTGGGTTCGATGATCGAGGCGCTGCGCGCCAAGAGCATGGATGAGTTCAAAAAGCGCTTCCGCTCGGTCGATGCGCTGCTGATCGACGACATCCAGTTCTTCGCCGGTAAGGACACCACACAGGAGGAGTTCTTTCATACCTTCAATGCGCTGTTCGAGTCCAAACAGCAGATCATCCTGACCTGCGACCGCTATCCCAAAGAGGTGGACAAGCTGGAGCCACGGCTGAAATCGCGCCTGGGCTGGGGCTTGAGCGTGGCGATCGAACCGCCGGACTTCGAGACACGCGCGGCGATTCTTCTAGCCAAAGCGCACGAAAAAGGGGTCGCGGTGGATGAAAGCGTCGCGATGTTGCTGGCCAAGCGCATCCGCTCCAACGTGCGCGATCTCGAAGGCGCATTGAACACGCTGGCGGCTCGCGCCAACTTCTACGGCAAGCCAATTACCACCGATTTTGCCGAGGAAACCCTGCGCGATCTGCTGGCGACGCACGCTCAGGCGATCACGATTCCCAATATCCAGAAGATCACTGCCGAGTATTTCAACGTGCGCCTGCAGGATCTGCTGTCCAAACGGCGCGTGCGTTCGCTGGCGAGGCCCAGGC
>CBAAAD010000044.1:0-7217 GCA_964658785.1 uncultured Methylobacterium sp. | reverse complement strand
CGCCTGCAGGATCTGCTGTCCAAACGGCGCGTGCGTTCGCTGGCGAGGCCCAGGCAGATGGCGATGACGCTGTCCAAGGAACTGACCGAACACAGCCTGCCTGAGATCGGCGAGGCCTTTGGCGGGCGCGACCACACGACCGTAATGCATGCCTGCAAGACGATCCGCAAGTTCGTCGAGACGGACGCACGCATGCGTCAGGACTGGGAGCAGCTGATCCGCACGCTGACCGGCTAGGCGGGCGACCTGTTGGAATATGGCTGCAAAGCTTAGGATAAGCGGGGTGTGGAGCTGTGGATAAAGGGTGGATGAATAAGGCTTGCGAGTTATCCACAAATGGCGCACAGGAAAAAGGGCGCCTCCGTCACAGGCATAAACTTGTACAAGCCTTTGATTTTAATAAGATAACTTCCGAATAAAAGTTATACACCGCCTCTACTACTACTACTAAACTTCTTTTAAAAGACAGAACAGCAGTTACAGGAAAGCATAGATATGCAATTCAGCATTCAACGAGAAGCGCTGCTCAAACCGCTGCAGCAAGTAGTGGGCGTCGTGGAACGACGTCAGACGCTGCCCGTTCTGGCCAATCTTTTAGTGAAAGTGGCGGATGGCCGGGTGTCCTTTACCGGCACTGATCTTGAAGTCGAGATGGTCGCGACAGCCGAGGCGGAAAAGCTCGACGACGGCGAAATCACCATCCCCGCGCGAAAGCTCTTCGATATTGTTAAAGCGTTGCCGGATGGTTCAAAGATCGAGCTCAAGCTGAATGGCGATCGGGTTGCGCTAAACGCTGGCCGCAGCCGTTTTACGCTGACGACACTTCCGGCAACCGAGTTCCCGACTGTCGACGAAATAGAGCTGGTGGAAAAAGTCAGTCTTCCCGAAGAGGTCTTGCGCGACTTGATGGAGCGGACGTCGTTCGCCATGGCCAATCAGGACGTTCGCTATTACCTCAACGGCATGCTGCTTGATCTTCAGGAACACACGCTTCGCTGTGTGGCCACCGATGGTCACCGTCTGGCGATGAAGGAGACTCAGCTGCAGAGCTCGGTTACCACGCGCAGGCAAATCATCATCCCACGCAAGGGTGTGAACGAGCTGGTCGGTTTGCTGGAAGCCGGTGATGGCGAGGTCGAATTGGAGTTTGGCCGCAATCACCTGCGCGTGCGTCGCGGGGATGTTGTCTTTACCTCGAAACTCATTGACGGTCGCTTTCCCGATTACGAGGCGGTGATTCCGCTGGGTGCCGATAAGGCGGCAACGCTTGATCGTGATGTACTGCGCGGAGCGTTACAACGAGCCGCTATTTTGTCGAACGAGAAATACCGCGGTGTGCGACTCGAGCTTTCGCCCGGCAAGCTGCGCATCGTGGCGCACAACCCGGAACAGGAAGAGGCGGTCGAGGAGGTCGAGGCGGATACCCATGTCTCCGATCTCGCGGTGGGCTTCAATGTGGGTTACTTGCTTGACGCACTGGCAGCGCTTCGCGGTGACAAGGCACGCCTCAGCTTGCGTGACGCCCAGTCGAGCTGTTTGGTGCAGGAGCACGATAACGAGCATTCGCGCCACGTCATCATGCCGCTTCGCCTCTGACGGCCGATTCATGCCGAAGGGTTTGTTTGGTTGCTTCGTTAAACGCCGGAATTGCTGGACTGGATTCCGGCGTTCTCGTGTGGGCGGATGTTCGCCGTGAGGATCGAAAGGCTTCGGGTCAGCGGTTTGCGCTGCCTGTCAGATCTGGACGTCTCTCTGGACTCAGCGATAAATCTTTTCGTTGGTGACAACGGTGCCGGGAAAACGAGCGTACTTGAAGCGGCATTTTTGCTGTCGCACGCCGGGTCTTTCCGTAGCCGCGCCAAGGAAGCCTTGCTGCAGCGTGACGTGCGCCGCATGGCGGTGTTTGCGGAGCTGATCCATGACGACCAGCGGAGGTCACGCATCGGCCTGGGGCGCGAGTCGGCGCGCTGGGAGGCGAAGGTTGATGGCGATAGTGTGGCGATTGGCCAATTGGTTCGTCAGTGCGCTGTGGTTTGCTTTGAGCCAGGGTCACATTCCCTAATCGCGGGGCCCGCTGACGAAAGACGGCGCTATCTGGATTGGGGCGTGTTCCACGTGGAACATGAATTTCTGGCTCAGTGGCGGCGTTATCAGCGTGCGTTGAAGCAGCGAAATAGCCTGCTGCGTTCGGGAAACATCGTTTCTGATGAACTATTTGAACCCTGGGAGGTTGAGCTTGCACAGACGGCCGACCGAATCAGTGCATTTCGCCAACGTTATGTTGATTTGCTGCGGCCGCTGTTAACAGTCAGCCTGGCCGGCTTGCTGCCTGAATTGGGGCAACCAGAGCTCCGATATCGGCGGGGTTGGCACGAGGACGAGGAATTGCGTTGGCTGCTTCGCAACAATCGTGGCCGGGATGCGGGGCGGGGCCACACGACGGTGGGACCACATCGCGCCGATTGGTCGATCGTGTTTGAAAATGCGCCTCTTCGCGAACATCTCTCACGCGGTCAGGAGAAACTTACGGCCATGGCGTGCGTATTGGCACAGGCGGAGCTGTATTCGGCTTGTTGCGGCGAATGGCCGGTGGTTTGTCTTGATGACCTGGCGTCTGAGCTGGATCACAGCCACCAAACCGCGGTGATGGCTCAACTGATGGCTGCTGGCGCTCAGGTTTTGATCACCGGCACGGAGACGCCTCCAGCGATGCGTTCGATACCGGCGCGAGTGTTCCACGTGGAACAGGGGCAGGTCTCGCCCCTGCTATAATCGAAAGGTTGCATCAATCGCCAATGCATAACTACTGCCCGACTTTCCCAAGCCCTGCGTGGGAGGTCGTTGGCGCCAGGAAACGGTCAACGAATGAACGACGAAACCACCAACGAACCGACGTACGACTCAAGCAACATCAAGGTGCTCAAAGGCCTGGAAGCGGTTCGCAAGCGTCCGGGTATGTATATCGGTGACACCGATGACGGCACTGGCCTGCATCACATGGTGTTCGAGGTGGTGGACAACGCGATAGACGAAGCCCTGGCCGGCTACTGTGATCGGGTTGTCGTAACGATTCACGAAGACGAGTCCGTCAGCGTGATCGACAATGGCCGCGGTATTCCCGTAGACACGCACCCGGAAGAGGGGCGTTCCACCGCTGAGGTGGTCATGACCGTGCTGCATGCCGGCGGCAAGTTCGACGCCAATTCGTACAAAGTCTCCGGTGGCCTGCATGGCGTTGGCGTGTCGGTGGTCAACGCGCTGAGTGAGCACCTGTGGCTGACTATTTACCGCGGTGATGAGGAATACCAGCAGGAGTACGCCCACGGCGAACCGCTGTATCCGCTGAAGTCGGTTGGCGCCTCGAGCAAGCGCGGCACACTGGTGCGTTTCAAGCCGAGCCCGGCCACCTTCACCAACAACCTTGAGTTTCACTACGACATCCTGGCCAAGCGGCTGCGCGAACTGGCTTTCCTCAACTCCGGCGTCACCATCGAGTTGAAGGACGAGCGGGGCGACGGCCGTGCCGATACCTTTGCTTACGAGGGCGGCATCCGCTCGTTCGTACAGCATCTGGCCCAGCTCAAGACGGCCCTGCACCCCAATGTGATCAGCCTCAGCGCCGAGCAGGATGGCATCACCGTCGAGCTTTCGATGCAGTGGACGGACTCGTATCAGGAAACGATGTTCTGCTTCACCAACAATATTCCGCAGCGCGACGGCGGTACCCATCTCACCGGTTTCCGCGCCGCGCTGACGCGCTCGCTGCAAAGCTATATCGAAAAATCCGGCCTGGCCAAGAACGCCAAGGTCACGCCAACCGGCGACGATATGCGCGAGGGTATGATTGCCGTGCTGTCGGTGAAGGTGCCCGACCCGAAATTCTCGTCGCAGACCAAGGACAAGCTGGTTTCGTCCGAGGTCAAGACGGTCGTGGAGCAGGTCGTCAACGAAAAGCTCGGCGAATTTTTGCTCGAGCATCCGAACGAAGCCAAGGCCATCGCCTCCAAGGTTGTCGACGCCGCGCGTGCGCGCGAAGCCGCCCGCAAGGCGCGCGAGATGACTCGCCGCAAGGGTGCGCTGGATATCGCCGGGCTGCCGGGCAAGCTGGCCGACTGCCAGGAAAAAGATCCCGCCCTGTGCGAACTGTTCCTGGTCGAGGGCGACTCTGCCGGTGGCTCCGCCAAGCAGGGCCGTAACCGCAAGACGCAGGCGGTGCTGCCACTCAAGGGCAAGATCCTCAACGTCGAGAAGGCGCGCTTCGACCGCATGCTGGCCTCGGCCGAGGTCGGCACGCTGATCACGGCCCTGGGCACCGGCATTGGCAAGGACGAATACAACCCGGACAAGCTGCGCTATCACCGCATCATCCTGATGACCGACGCCGACGTGGACGGTTCACATATCCGCACCCTGCTGCTGACATTCTTCTATCGCCAGATGCCCGAGCTGATTGAGCGCGGCCACATCTACATCGGCCTGCCGCCGCTGTACAAGGTCAAGCAGGGCAAACAGGAGCTGTACATCAAGGACGACACCGCGCTCAACGATTACCTGATTTCCAGCGCCGTGGACAATGCTGGCCTCACTTACAGCCCCGACGCACCGCCGATCACCGGCGAGGCGCTGGAAAAGCTGCTGCGCGGCTATCAGCAGGCGCTCGACCAGATCGCCAAACTCTCGCACCGCTTCGACGCCACCGTGCTCGTCGCCCTGCTGGAACACACGCCGCTGGAGCCCGCGCTTTGGGACAATGCGACTGCCATGCAGGAATGGCTGGCCAAGGCGGAGCAGCGGCTGGCAGCCAGCGGGCTGGGTAAACCGCGCTACAAGCTTTCGCTGCGGGAGGCTGCCGGCGAGCAGCCGCCTGCCATTGAGGTAGTACGCGATCAACACGGGCTCAGCCATACCTGGTTCCTGCCGCAGCCGTTTTTCTCCAGTAACGAGTTCAGAGCCATCCTCAACGTCAGCCAGCAGGTTGCCACCATGATTCAGCCCGACGCCGTGGTTCGTCGCGGCAACGCATCGCGCGGCGTGCTCAGCTTTGTCGAAGCGCGTAACTGGCTGCTGGACGAAGCGAAAAAGGGCCGCAGTATCCAGCGCTTCAAGGGCCTGGGAGAAATGAATCCCGAGCAGCTGTGGGAAACCACGGTCAATCCGGAAACCCGTCGCATGCTGCAGGTGGGTGTGGAAGACGCCATTGCTGCCGACCAGATGTTCTCGATGCTGATGGGCGAGGCGGTCGAGCCCCGTCGAGACTTCATCGAGGCCAACGCGCTGAAGGTCGCCAATCTCGACGTCTGATTCCGAGCCGGACGGCTAAGCGACCTTACGTCAATCGGCCCATATCGCAATATATCGCGATATGGGCGCGTACCGGGATGCACTTGGCTGCCTTCAAGTTTCTGATTTTAATGATTATTTAATGCGGCACCGTAACTTGTTATTGGGCGCCCGCTCGGGTTACGCTCCGCAGCCAACTCGCAGCTTCCGGCGAGCCAATGAATGATGAGGATCACTATGAAGCATGCCCAAGGATTTACCGCGCTGGCCAGCGCCGCCCTGATGCTGATGTTGGCGAGCAGCCCGGCGCTGGCGAAAGACAGCGCGTCCAAGGACAAGCCGGAAGTGCAGTATCCCAACGCCACTCGCGTTGCCCCCAAGCTCGATCTGACCAGCGAAAAAGATCAGAAGAACCTCAACGCGGGCCTGGACGCGGTGAGCGCCGGTGACAAGGCGAAAGCGCTGCAGTACCTGCAGCCCATCGCCGATGGCGGCAGCAAGAGCAAGTATGCCCAGGCACTGGCTCTGCAGGGTCTGGCGACCATCAAGTACAACGACAACGATACCAAGGGCGCCATTGCCCTGTTGCAGCAGTCGCTGGCCAATGGCGTGCTTCCGAACGACACTTATTTCCAGCTGGAATACATGCTGGCGCAGTTTCAGGTCGCCGACGAGGAGTACCAGCCAGCGCTCGACACGCTGAACAAGTGGCGGGCAGAGGGGAAAAAAGAGACCGCCAATTCCTACGCGCTTGAAGGCAATGTCGATTACCGGCTGGGCAAGTTCCCCGAAGCCATTGCGGCGATCAAGAAAGCTCAGTCGCTCACCGACAAGCCGGAAGCCAGCTGGAACCAGATCCTCATGGCCAGCTATTCCCAGTCGGGGCAGAGCGATCAAGCGGCGCAGGTCGCACAGCAGCAGCTGGCGGCCAATCCAAACGACTCCAACGCGCTGGACAACGCCGTTACCGTGTTGATGCAGGCGAATAAGAATGACGAAGCGATCCAGGTCATGGAAAAAGCCCGCGCCAGCGGTGCACTGAAGACCGAGGCTAACTACGTCAATCTAGCCAAGCTCTACCTGATCCGCGCCCAGTCCAGCAGCACTGACTCCAAGCCCGATGCAACAAAATCGGCGCAGGTTCTGGACGAGGGTATGAGCAAGAGCATCGTGCCCCCCAGCGCCGACAATTACCTGTTGCTGGGCGAGGCGAATGAGCTTTCCGACAACACCAGCAAAGCCGTCGACGCGTACACCAAGGCGTTGCCGACAGCCGAGGATGGAGAGGCCGGCATTCGCGGTGGCCAGATCCTTCTTTCGGAGCAGAAATACAGCGCCGCCAAGGCAATGATCCAGCAGGGTATCGACAAGGGCGTCAAGCAGAAAGGCGCTGCCTACATGCTGCTGGCGGAAAGCGATCGCGGCCTGAAAGATAAGGCCGGGGCCATCGCGGCGATGAAACAGGCGGCACAGGATCCGCAGACGGCGGACAAGGCAAATGCCTGGCTGAAAAAGGCCGGTTCGGCGAAATAATATTGGCAGCCGATGCCTCGCAGGCCAGATGGACGTCCATTTATCTGGCCTGACAAGGTATACAAAAGCCACATGCTGTTGTACCGTTGAAAACCTTTCCCTGCGTCTCCCCAGCGGCGAGTTCCGTCCAGACATCCAGACGGATTCAGGCCACGCCCTGCGGCAACGTTCTCCTCCGATTGATCAGCTTTAGACAGTGAAAGATGGCCTCAAGTAGACAAGAAAACGAGAACGACGTCTTCAGCTGGAAGCGCACGGCGGCACTGGCTTTTGCCATCGGCCTGCATGCTTTCGCCTTTTTGTTCCTCGTGGCGCCATCGGCCCCGCAAACGCAGAAAGACAAGCAGGTCGACAAAATCGTCAAGGTGAGCTTTATCGAGCCACCGCCGCCGCCGCCGCCGCCA
>CBAAAD010000043.1:0-12327 GCA_964658785.1 uncultured Methylobacterium sp. | reverse complement strand
CCATGATCAGCAGGCTGGAGGCCTTGCTGGTCAATGGCCCCAGCCGCTCGATACCAAGCGAGAAGATGGTCGGGAACATGATCGAGTTGAACAGGCCGATCGCCACGATGCTGTAGACGGCCATATCGCCGCTGGTCAGCATCGTCGTCAGGACCAGCAGCGCATTGACGGTCGCGAAAACCGACAACAGCGTGCGCGGCGAGATTTTCGCCATCAGCGCCGAACCGATGAAGCGACCGACCATCGCGCCGCCCCAGTACAGCGACACGTAATGGGTGGCCTGCTGCTCGGTCATGTGGCCGATATCGGGCATGGCCAGATAGTTGACCAGGAAGCTGCCGATCGATACCTCGGCGCCTACGTAGAAAAAGATGCCCAGCACGCCGAACAGCACGTGCGGATGGCGCAGCGCTTCCATCAGCGTGTGCTTGGCGGTGCCAGGCTTTTCGGTGGTTTCTTCCAGCGCCGGCAGACGGAACAGCCAGACAAAAACGGCCAGCAGAAACAGCACGATGGCCAGGCCGACGTACGGCATCTGTACGGCCTGCGCCTGCTGGGTCTGGTAGATCAGCTGCTGCGCAGGCGCGAGCTTGGCCAGCTCATCCGGCGTCTTGACCACGTTGGAGAGAATCAGCAGCCCGCCGAACAGCGGCGCCAGCGTAGTGCCTAGCGAATTCAGCGCCTGCGCCAGGGTGAGTCGGCTGGAGCTGGTTTTTTCGGGACCTAGCAGTGCCACGTAGGGGTTGGCGGCGACCTGCAGCACCGTGATACCGGTCGCCAACACGAACAATGCGGCAAGAAAGGCGTTGTAGGAATGCAGCGCCGCGGCAGGCCAGAAACCGATTGCGCCGATGCCGGCGATGGCCAGGCCCGCCACGATGCCTTTCTTGTAACCCAGTGCCGCGACCAGCTTGCCGGAGGGCAGCGCCATCAGGAAATACGCGCCGAAAAAGGTGAACTGGACCAGGATCGCCTGGGCGTAGTTGAGCTGGAAAATCGACTTCAGATGTGGAATCAAAATGTCGTTGAGGCAGGTCAGGAATCCCCACATGAAAAAGATCGTGGTGAGCACGCCGAGGGCCATCGGGTAATCGGTGAAGCTATTGCCTTTGCTTTGGCCGGATGCTGCCGGCGGCGGAATATTTGGAGCCATGGGGGGAATCCTTGGACGGGTTTTGCGTGAGTCGCTCTGGGGGTTCAGAGCGAAGGTGGCGGACAGCTGCTGGCGCGGATCACCAGTTTGACTGGCGCGATAGTTTGGCGATTGGGCGTGTGCGGATCGTGCAGGCGCTGGAGCATCAGCTGCGCGGCCTGCATGCCGCGTTCGCGCGGCGCGGTCGACAGCGTGGTGAGTGGCGGCATGCCCAGCGCGGCTTCGGCAATGTCGTCAAATCCGGTGAGGGCGAAATCCTTGCCGGGGCGCAATCCGCGCTGATTGAGGCCCAGCATCAGACCCAGTGCCACGGCATCGTTGTAGCACACGGCTGCCGTCGGTGCGGCGTTGCTGGCGAACAGCGCCGGCGTCTGGTGCGCCGCGTCCAGGCGCGTGGGTGCGCACTCGATCTGCCAATGGGCTTCAACCGGCAAACCGGCGGCATGCATGGCCTCGACGAAACCGACCCGGCGCTGGCGGCAGGAGCTGGAGTCCTGGTGGCCACCGAAGAAGGCGATGTGGCGGTGGCCGCGCTCGATCAGATGCTCGGTGGCCAGCCGCGCGCCGTGCTGGTTGTCCAGCATCAGGTGATCCCAGTGCGCCGCCTCGGGCGTGGAGCCGCCCAGCTCGCGATTGAACAGCAGTAATGGAGAGATCGGGCCGACCGCCGCCAGCACGTCCTGCGCATTGCTGTGCTCGGCTGGCGACAGGATGATGCCTGCCGGCCCGTGTTCCAGCAGCGAGCTGAGTACGGCCTGCTCGCGCACGGCCGATTCGCTGGTGCAGCCGAGCAGGGTGACGTAACCGGCCTCGCCCAGCGCCTCGTCGACGCCAGCGGCGAACTCGGCGAAAAAAGGATTGGCCAAGTCGTTCAGTACGAGCGCTATGCTGGTCGAGGTGCGGCGGCGCAGATTGGCCGCGGCGCGGTTGTAGACGTAGCCCTGATGGCGCAGCTCCTGCTCGACCCGCGCCCGCGTCAGGCGATTGACCAGCGGGCTGCCGCGCAGCACCAGCGATACCGTCGCGCGCGACACGTCGCAGCCGGCGGCGATATCGTTGAGCGTGACCTTGCGATGGATAGGGGGATGATTGGACACGCTAATCTGCGAGTGACGAAGATGCCGATTTGGAACGATCTAAATGTAACTTATCGGCGCTTTTGCACACGCCGCGGCGCAGCATGCGCTTGCCCGTCGCTGGATGCTAGCGTGCGTTGCCCGCGGACTCTCCAGCGGATCTTGACGTGAGGTTGAAATGACTTTTTTCACGCGCCGTTGGTGCTGCCGGTTGATCTGTCCTGCGCTGTTCGTCGTGGCGGCTGCGCTCATGCCGGCGCAGGCCCAACCATCGGCTGGTCACGCCGCGGATGTTGATCCGCACATCGGCACCGGCGGCGATGGGCATACCTATCCCGGCGCCACGGTGCCGTTCGGCATGATCCAGCTCAGTCCGGACACGGCAATGCCGGACTTCAAGCATGCCTATAAATGGGCGGCGGGTTATCAGTACAACGACCCGACCATCATGGGCTTCTCGCACACGCACTTTTCCGGTTCGGGCCACTCGGATCTGGGCGATGTGCTGGTGATGCCGATCGCCGGCGACGTGAAGCTTGATCCGGGCGATGCGGCCCAGCCAGGCAGCGGCTACCGCTCACGCTTTTCGCACGACACCGAGGTCGAGCAGGCCGGTTACTACGCGGTGACGCTGGCCGACTACGGCGTGCGCGCCGAACTGACCGCCGGGCAGCGGATCGGCTGGCATCGCTACACGTTTCCCGCGGACAAACCGGCGCATGTATTGCTCGACCTGCGCCCGAGCATCTACGACTACCCCGGCAAGGTGCTGTGGGCGCACCTGCGCGTGCAGCCGGACGGCACGGTCACCGGCTGCCGCACCACGCGCGGCTGGGCGCCCGGGCGCGAGCTGTGTTTTGCCATGCGTTTCTCGCAGCCGATGACCTCGCGCGAGCTCTACAACCGCGAGACCGACACGGTCTACAAGGGCTTCGCCGGACCCGGCAATCAGCCGCAGGACAGGGACGCGCAGAACGGCCGCGCGCTGGTCGCCTCGTTCGATTTCGGCCAGATCAAGCAGCCGCTGGAAGTGAAGGTGGCGATCTCCACGGTCAGCGAAACCAACGCCGTGGCCAATCTCGACCAGGACGGCGCCGGCTGGGATTTCGATGCCCGTCGCGCCGAGGCGACCGCCGCCTGGAACAAGGCGCTCGCGGTGATCGATGTCGATGGCTCCAGGGCCTCGACCACGCTGTTCTACACCGCGCTGTATCACGCCATGCTCTCGCCCACGCTGAGCATGGACGTCAACGGCGAGTTCCGCGGGCCGGATTACGCCGTGCATCGCGCGCACGACGCCAACGGCGACTTCAACTTTTATTCCAGCTGGTCGCTGTGGGACGTCTTTCGTGCGCAGCAGCCGCTGATGGTGCTGCTCGACCCCGCGCACAGTACGGATTTCATCCGCTCGCTGATCGCCGCGCGCGAGGCCAGCCCGTTCGGCATCCTGCCGGTGTGGGCGTATCAGGGTCTGGAGACGTGGTGCATGATCGGCTACCACGCGCTGCCGGTGATCGCCGACGCGTACATCAAGGGCATCCGCGGCTTTGACGCCAACGCGGCGATGAAGGCGATGGTGGCCAGCGCGACCTACGCGCCCTACGGCGACCTGGGCGACTACATGAAGCTCGGCTACGTGCCGATCGACAAGGAGCCCGAAGCAGCCTCGAAAACCCAGGAATACGCCTACGACGACTGGTCGCTGGCGCAGATGGCCAAGGCCATGGGCAAGCGCGACATCGCGGCGACCTTCAGCAAGCGTGCCACCAACTGGCGCAACGCGTGGGATTCGAAAACCGGTTTCATGCGCGCCCGGCTCAGCGACGGCAGTTTCCACACGCCGTTCGATCCCGAAGCCGCCGGTTACGGCACCGATTACACCGAAGGCAACGCGTGGCAGTACTCGTGGTACGTGCCGCAGGATGTTGCCGGCCTCATCGCCGCGGGCGGTGGTAACGCCAAGTTCATCGCCAAACTCGATCAGCTGTTCGACGCCAAGGTCGATCCGCAGCGCTTCAAGAATGTGGAGGACATCACCGGCCTGATCGGCTGGTACGCGCACGGCAACGAGCCCAGCCACCACATCGCCTACCTCTATGACTACGCCGGCGAACCGTGGAAAACCCAGTCGCGGCTCAAGCAGATCATGGATACGCAGTACGCGCCGCGGCCCGACGGGCTGACCGGCAACGACGACCTGGGCCAGATGTCGGCCTGGTACATCTTCACCGCGCTGGGCTTTTATCCGGTGACCCCGGCCAGCGACGAGTACGCGATCGGTCGGCCGTTCGTGGCGCGGGCGGCCATCCATCTCAGCAACGGGCATACCTTCACGGTGAGCGCCGATCCGCTGGACGACGCCCACCCTTACGTCGGCGCCGTGACCCTCAACGGCAAGCCGCTGGGGCGGGTTTACCTGCACCACGCCGAGCTGCTGGCCGGCGGCGAGCTGCATTTCAGCATGCAGGCGCAGCCGAACACGACCTGGGGAACCACCGCCGCGGCGCGGCCGTCGGCAACCAGCAGGTACGGCCGTTGACTGGATGGATACGGAGATCGGGACGGTTGCGCCGGGCGTGCCGGCCGCCGCTTGGCGTTCGGCGAAAACATGCCAAAATGCCGTGATCGCCTGACCTGAAATATCGACTGATGATGCGACTCACATGAAAGCCAGAGATATCGTCAGCTGGCGGATCGCAGGCCTGCTGGTCGCCATTTTCATCATCGTCGGGCTGCCGTATCTGGTGACGTTGAACAATCTGCGCGAAACCCAGCAGACCACGGCCTGGGTCGCCCACTCCAATGCCGTCAAGGCCGCCACTTACGAGATTGCCTACCTGGTTCGTGACAGCGAGGCGGCGGCCTATCGCATGCTGGCGGGCGACGGCACCAGCGTCACGCAGGAGCGCGTGGATCGCGCCAGAGACAGCGTGAAGGGCCTGCTGGCGCAGCTGCGCGACATGACCCGCGACAATCCCGATCAGCAGATCCTGGTCGGCACGCTCGAAAGCAGCATCAACGGTCGCGTTACCCTGATGAATCAGGCGACCGCACGGATCGAGCACGCCGACCTCGCCGGCGGACGGCAATCGCTGCGTGACGCCGGCGATCTGTTCAAGATCAATCCCACCATTTTGTCCATCGTGAAAAACGAGGATGCCCTGCTCGGCGCACGGCAGGCGGCGGCCAGCCACGAGGCGACCACCGGCAAGCTGGTGCTGGCGGTGACGGCGCTGGCGCAGCTCCTGCTGCTGGCCATCATCGTGGTGGCATCGGAGCGCCAGATCGGCCGGCGTCTGGTGGCCGAGACGCGCGAGAGCAGCGCGGTGAAGCGTTCGCAGCAGATCCTGCACGCCGTGCGCGAGCCCATCGCGCTGTTCGACGACAAGTTGAACGTGCTGCTGGTCAACACCGCATTTAGCGAGCTGTACCAGATGGATTCGGACGAACACGCGCAGCCATTGGTCGATATCGGCCATGGCGCCTGGAATGACAGCGTGCTGCAGCAGCGGCTGCGCGATGTGCTGCTGCGCGACCGCGAGCTGTGGGATTACGACATGACCCAGCGGACGATCGACGGCGAGGATCGCCACGTGGTGGTCAACGCCCGCCGGCTGCAGCAGCAGGAGTCCGATGCGCCCACGCTGCTGCTGACGGTCAGCGACATCACCGCCCGCGCGCTGGTCGAGCAAAAGGTCAGCGAACTCAATCGGCAGCTGGAAGGCAAGGTCAGCCAGATTTCCGACGTGAACCGCGAGCTGGAGGCCTTCAGCTACTCCGTGTCGCACGACCTGCGCGCGCCGCTGCGCCATATTGCGGGCTTTGCGCGCAAGCTCGAGCATCATCTGGGCGAGCATGTCGACGAAAAGGCCGCGCACTACATCGAGGTCATTTCGAGTTCGGCCCAGCGCATGGCTCTGCTGATCGACGACCTGCTGGTGTTTTCGCGGCTGGGTCGGGGCGCGCTCCGGCTGCAGGCGGTGGACATGCAGACCGTGGTCGAAGAGTCCCGCGCGATTATCGAATCGGGCGTGCACGACCGGCGGATCGTATGGGATCTGGCGCCACTGCCGATGGTGATCGGCGATGAGAACATGCTGCGAACGGTCTGGCAGAACCTGCTCGGCAACGCGGTCAAGTACACTGGGCAGCGCGAGATCGCCACGATCAAGGTGACGGTGGAGCAGGGTGCCAACGGTGACTACGAGTTCACCGTGGCCGACAATGGCGCCGGTTTCGACATGCAATACGCCGACAAGCTGTTCGGTGTTTTCCAGCGTCTGCATCGCGCGTCAGAATTTGTGGGCAACGGTATTGGCCTGGCCAACGTGCGGCGGATCGTGGGCCGTCACGGCGGCCGCGTCTGGGCCGATGCCGAACTGGGCAAGGGCGCCAACTTTCATTTTTCGCTACCGGCCACTGATCTGGCGGGGGCATCGGCTTCGGCCTCAACGAGTGAGACTCGCGTATGAACAAGCGTGACCTGCGTACCATCCTGCTGGTTGAAGACAGTCCCGCCGACGCCGAGATGGCGCTCGATGCGCTTACCGGCGCCCATCTGGCCAACCCGGTGGTACACGTCGAGGACGGCGTGGAGTGCCTGGACTATCTGCACTGCCGCGGCGCGTTCGCCGGTCGCCAGACAGGTGACCCGGCCGTCGTGTTGCTGGATATCAAGATGCCGCGCATGAACGGTCTGGACGTGCTCACCGAAATGCGCGCCGACGAGCGGATGCGGCGTATTCCGGTGGTTATCCTGTCCTCGTCGCGCGAAGAGAGCGATCTGGCCCGCAGCTGGGACCTCGGCGCCAACGCCTACGTGATCAAGCCGGTCGACGTGGACCAGTTTTTCGAGGCGGTGCGCACGCTGGGCCAGTTCTGGGCCGTGCTCAATCAGTCGCCGGAAAAAGAGTAACGATGAGCAAGGTGCCGGCAAAAAAAGTCATAGCCTGGAACGTCAATTCCAGCAAAATAGTCGCGCCAGCAGAGATTTTTCCGAAACGTTCCAAGCAGTGTTGCGACGCTGGTTTTCCAGCACGGCGGTCGCATAGTTTCTGGTCAAGCTGAGTCAGGTCCCTGGAAACCACCATGCCAAACCGGCCGATTCAATCCACGCCAAGCATTCGAGTCCTGCAGGTCGAGGACAGCCCGCTCGATGCCGAGCTTGTGCTGGTCCAGCTCGACGAGGACGGCATCAGCTACGAGGTGCATCTGGTCGACGATGCGCCGCGTTTTGTCTCGGCGCTGGAGGAGTTCAAGCCGGACATCGTGCTGTCCGATCTGAGCATGCCCGGCTTCTCCGGCCAGCACGCGCTGGAGCTGCTGCGCCAGCGCGACGAGGACCTGCCGTTTATCTTCGTCTCCGCCACTCTTGGCGAGGAGGCCGCCATCGAGGCGCTGCGCAATGGCGCCACCGATTACATCCTCAAGCAGAATCCGGCCCGGCTGGCCAGCGCCGTGCGCCGTGCACTGGCCGAAGCGGATGCTCGCCGTGCCAGCCGTCGCGCCGAAGCGGAGCTGATTCGCGCGCAGCGTTTCGAAAGCCTGGCCATGCTTGCCGGCGGCTTGAGCCACGACTTGCGCAACCTGCTGCAGCCGCTGCTGCTGGCCGGCGACAGCCTGCAGGATTACCAGGACGATCCGCGACTGGCGCGTCTGGGCAAGCTGGTACGTGACTGCGGCAAGCGCGGCCTGGACATGGTGCAGTCCATGCTGTCGTTCGCGCGCGGCGCGCGGCGCGCGGAAGAGGTGCGTCTGGGTGCCCTGCTCAATGCGCTCGATCTCCTGCTGCAAGGCAGCGTGCCGCGCTCGGTCGCGATGGAACTGGCGATCGAAGATCCGGAGCTGTTGTTCGAAGGTAATCACACCGAGCTGCAGCAGTGCCTGCTCAACCTTTGCCTCAACGCGATCCAGGCGATGCCCGATGGGGGCAATCTGCGCATCGAAACCGCCCAGATCAATCTGCCAGTGGATTTTTTTCTGCCCGAAGAGCAGCCGAGGCATGGCCGTTACTTGCGCATGAGCGTGATCGACAGCGGCGCAGGCATGAGCGAACCCGTGCTCGAACGCCTGTTCGAACCGTTTTTCACGACCAAGGAAACCGGCACGGGTCTTGGCCTGCTGTCGTGCAAGCGCATCATCAGTACGCACGGCGGCGTGATGCGCGTCAACAGCGCCCCGGGCAAGGGGACTCGCTTCGATCTCTACATTCCGCTGGAGGAGCTCGCCGCCGATAGCGAGCAGGCCGGCAGCAAGGACAGCCTCGAAGGCTCCGGCGAGCGCGTGCTGGTGGTGGTGGAAGAGGCCGGCCAGCTGTCGCTGATGGTCGATACGCTCGATGCCTACGGCTACGAAGCGCACGCCAGTCAGAGCGGCACGGCCGCGTTGCAGTGGATCGAAGCCTGCGGCCTGCCGGATCTGGTCGTGCTCGATGCCGACATGAATCTCTACACTGGCGTGCGCACGCTGGCCGCCCTGACCGAGCACGGTTACGTCGGTGCCGTGATCCTGCTGGGCAGGCCCGAGGCACCGCCGGATCTGCACGAGCTGCCGCCGTTCGATCATCTGTACGTGATGAACAAACCGATCACCACTCAGGTTCTTCTGAAAACCTTGCGCAAGGCATTGGCTTCTGCGGCGACAGCCGCGCAGTCGCCATCTTGATGTAGCGCCGAAGCTACCTGGTTTAGGTGTGGCGAGAGCGGAACCGATGGCCCGCCGTATGCTGCAAGTTGCGCTTCGACTCCGCTGCGCTCAGGGAGGACGGCTGAAAAATTCAGCCGTTCCGACGCACTCGATCCTTCGATCTCCATGTGCAACTCTGAGTCAGGCGGCGAGCCGAAGTCGATGTCAATGTCGTCGCCAATGACCCCAACCGTTCTCCCTGAGCGTAGCGCAGCGAAGTCGAAGGGCGGGTAGCCGCACCGGCCATGCTCGCCCGTCAGCGCCGGCAAGCGTCTCAGTCGATGCCGAGCTTTTTCAGCTTGTAGCGCAGCGCGCGGAAGGTGATGCCAAGCTTTCTGGCGGCAGCGGTCTTGTTGTAGCGCGATTCTTCCAGCGCCTTGATGATGGCGGTGCGCTCGAGGTTGCTGATGTAGTCGTCCAGACCACCGTTGTCGGCGGCCTGCTGTGCGGACGGCTGCTGCGGCGCATGGCCGACCATTGCCGGTGCGCTTTCCTGAAACGACGAGCGCGGCCCGCGCTGCGGCAACATCAGGTCGTCGGCGTCGATGCTGCTGCCGTCGCACATCGCCATCGCGCGCTCGAGAATGTTTTCCAGCTCGCGCACGTTACCGGGAAACTCGTAGGCCTCCAGCGCCTGCTTGGCCGCTGGCAGCAGTTGACCGACCGCTTCGCCGCTCTTGCCGGCCAGCGCCTTGAGGATGAAGGCTGAGAGCTGCGGCACGTCACCCCGACGCTCGCGCAGCGGCGGTACGCGCAGCTCGATCACGTTGATGCGATAGAACAGATCCTGGCGAAACTGACCCTGCTCGACGAGCTGGCTGAGGTTCTTGTGCGTGGCCGAGAGGATGCGCGTATCGACCGGAATTTCGTCGCGGCCGCCGATCGGGCGCACCGCTTTTTCCTGGATCGCGCGCAGCAGTTTCACCTGCATGTGCAGCGGCAGCTCGGCTACCTCATCGAGAAACAGCGTGCCACCCTGCGCGGCCTGGAACAGGCCTTCCTTGTCGCTGCTGGCGCCGGTGAAACTGCCTTTGCGGTGGCCGAAGAATTCGCTTTCCATCAGCTCGGAAGGAATGGCGCCGCAGTTGACCGGCACAAACGGACCGCTGGCGCGCGGACCCTGCTCGTGGATCAGTCGCGCGACGAGCTCCTTGCCTACGCCGGACTCACCGGCGATGTAGACGGGCGCCTGATTGCGTGCGAGCTTGCCGATGGTGGCGCGCACCTGCTGCATGGCCGGCGAGTCGCCGATCAGGCGATCACTGGAATCGCCGGTTTTGGTCGTGCTGCCGCCGTTGCGCTTTTCTTCGGCAAGCTTCAGCGCCGTGCGCACCAGACCGCGCAGCATCTGGATATCGACCGGTTTGGAAACGAAATCAAAGGCGCCGGCTTTCAGCGCGTTGACCGCCGCATCCACGTTGCCATACGCGGTAATCATCGCCACCGGCGTGTCCGGCGAGCTGCTGGAGATCAGTTCGATGATTTCCTGGCCGTCACCATCCGGCAGTCGCATGTCGGTGAAGCACAGGTCATAGGTTTTTTCGGCAAGCGCTTTGCGTGCATCGGCGACGGTGCCTACAGCATCGACCTGCAGGTCCATCCGGCCCAGCGTGATAGTGAGCAATTCGCGGATGTCGCGTTCGTCATCAATGACCAGAACGGTCTGTAAGCTCATGGTGCGCCGTGCTACGAGAGGTTAATCAGAGAATACCCGTCCCCGCCGTGCGGGGCAAAGGCTGTGATGACTCGTCGCGCACGATTACCTGACGCCGGTCGCCGGCGTCAGAATCAGCCGGAAGCAGCTGCCGCCGCCGGCAACGCGAACATATTCCAGCGCGGCCTGATTCGCTTCACTCATTTGCCGCGCCAGGTAAAGGCCCAGTCCGGTGCCGTATTCATTGGTGGTGTAGAACGGCTCGAAGATCTGGGCGGCGACCTTGGGCGCAATGCCCGGGCCGCGGTCGATCACTTCCAGAATCGGCACGCCGTGCTCGCCCTGACGCGCCACCACCATCACCCGTGCCGGCTCGCCCGGCAGGCGGCCGTAGCGCAGCGCGTTCTGCACCAGATTCCACACCACCTGCTGCAGCTGCTGCGGGTCGGCTACCGCCGCTACCGGCGTGTCCGCCGTGGCCACCACGCGCAGCGAGTCGGCGCCCAGGTCGTTGCCTTCGCTGTATTCGGCCACGAAATCATGCGCCCAGTTGCCGAGATCCAGCGTCTCCGGTCGCGAGCGTTCGCGCCGCGACAGCTGCAGGATGTTCTCGATGATCTCGTTGAGGCGGATGCAGTGGTTGTTGATGATCTCGACCATGCGCTGGTCGGTGCTATCCATGCTTTTCGACTCGGCCAGCAGCTGGGCCGAATAGCGGATGGCCGCCAGCGGATTGCGGATTTCATGGGCGATGGAGGCGGACAGACGGCCCAGCGAGGTCAGCGTCAGCTCCTCCGCGCGGCGCGACAGCAGCGAGGTGTCATCAAGAAAAATCAGCACGTGCGAATCGTCGTTCGGGGCCAGCCGGCTGAACCGCGGCACCACCTCGGGTACGCCGTCGGCCAGCTGGGTAGCGGTTTCGTCCAGCTTGCCGGAGGTTATCCAGTGGTAAAGACGACGCGACAGCTCCGGCGCCAGCTGACCCAGATCACGCTGATCGGCGCCGGGATTGCCCAGCAGCATCCACGCCGATTCGTTGATCTGGTGGATGCGGTTGGCATCATCGACCAGCAGCACGCCGGTTTTCATGCGGCGGATGATCAGTTCGTTGACCTGGGCCATATTGGCCAGGTCGGTGCTGCGCTGTTCGGCCAGCGCCTCGGTCGCGCGCAGCTGCCGGCCCAGCACATGGCAAAGTGTGGTCGCGGCGAAATACGCCAGGCAGAACAGGGCTGACTCCAGCAGGTCGCGGTCGCCGGGTCCGCCGTGGGATGCCTGCAAAAAGGTGTGGCCAAGAATGCCCACCGTGGCCAGCGCCGCGAAGAAACTCGACAGCCGCAGCGGCAGGATCAGCGCGCCCGCACACAGGTTGACCGCCAGCATCATCGAAATGCCGATGCGGGTGTCGTTCATGGCAGAAATAGCCAGCACGGCAGCGGCGATATCCACCACCAGCGCCACGGATACAGCCACGGTCGGAAAACCCATGCTGCGCCGGTTGAAGCCCAGCGACATCAGCGCGAAAAGCAGGTAAAGCGTTACCAGGTAGCCGGTGAAGTTAAGCGTGCCCAGCTGCGGCCAGCCCAGTCCCATGGGCGTAAAGGCCAGGCTGATGTAGACCAATGCCTGGATCACCCGAAATACGTTGAGAAACGTCAGTTCGTGCCGGATGGCGCGGGCGCCTGCGTAGCTGGTGGTCAAAGGTATTGCGCTGGACACGTGCGGGCATGCTCTGCGGCCGTTTCGCCGAGTATAGAGCG
>CBAAAD010000042.1:0-12784 GCA_964658785.1 uncultured Methylobacterium sp. | reverse complement strand
GAGTTCACGCCCACGCCGACGATTTCGCACGCCATCCTCACCTACAACAAGGGCCGCAAGACGGGTCTGGCCGACGGCATCGTGATCACGCCGTCGCACAACCCGCCGGACAACGGCGGCTTCAAGTACAACCCGCCCAACGGCGGCCCGGCCGATACCGACATCACCAACTGGGTGCAGGACCGCGCCAACAAGCTGATCGAAGGCGGCCTGAAAGAGGTCAAGCGCGTGCCGTTCGCGCAGGCGAGCAAGGCGTCGACCACGCACACGCACGATTACCTCAATGCGTATGTGGCCGACCTCGGCAACATGATCGACTTCGACATCATCCGCAGCGCCGGCGTGCACATGGGCGTCGATCCGCTGGGCGGCGCCGGCGTGCATTTCTGGGCACCGATCGCCGAGCGCTACAAGCTCGACCTCACCGTGGTCAGCGATACGGTCGATCCGCAGTTCGCCTTCATGACGGTGGACTGGGACGGCCAGATCCGCATGGACCCGTCGTCGAAATACGCGATGCAGCGGCTGATCGTGCTGAAGGACAAGTACGACGTCGCGTTCGCCTGCGATACCGACCACGATCGCCACGGCATCGTGACGCGCAGCAACGGGCTGATGGAGCCGAATCATTATCTTTCGGTGCTGATCGATTACCTGTTCCAGAACCGTCCACACTGGAGCGACAAGGCGGCCATCGGCAAGACCGTGGTCAGCACCGCGATGATCGATCGCGTGGCCAAGCGCCTGGGCCGCAAGCTGTACGAAGTGCCGGTCGGCTTCAAGTGGTTTTCCGAAGGCCTGTTCGACGGCTCGCTCGGCTTCGGCGGCGAAGAGAGCGCCGGCGCCTCGCTGCTGCGCCGCGACGGTTCGGTGTGGACGACCGACAAGGACGGCCTGGTGCCGGCGCTGCTGTCGGCCGAGATCACCGCACGTCACGGCAAGGATCCCGGCGAAATCTACGCACAGATGACCAAGGACCTCGGTGAGCCGTTTGCCGACCGCGTCGAAGCCGCCGCCACGCCAGCACAAAAGGCCAAACTGGCCAAGCTGTCGCCGGGTCAACTGCACAGCGACCAGCTGGCCGGCGAGAAGATAACCCAGGTGCTCGACAAGGCCCCCGGCAACGGTGCGGCGATCGGCGGCATCAAGGCCATCGCGCCCAGCGGCTGGTTCGCCGCGCGGCCGTCCGGCACCGAGGCGATCTACAAGATCTACGCCGAGAGCTTCAAGAGCGCCGATCATCTGAAAGAAATCCTCGCCGAAGCACAGAAAATCGTCGACGCCTCGCTCGCTGGTGCATGATGGCGCACGCCTGCTGACCTTGCGGGCGCGCACCACAGCGGTGTGCGCCTGCAACGTATCCGGGGCGCGTTTATTTGCCAGATGATCATCCAGAGGCTGACGCCATGCCCCGCTCCCGCAAGCACTCCGAACGCCACGTCACGGCGCGCATCAACTGGCTGCGCGCCGCGGTGCTCGGCGCCAACGACGGCATCGTCTCCACCGCCAGCCTGGTGCTAGGCGTGGCCGCCGCGCACGGCACGCACGCCAGCATCCTGGTGGCCGGTACGGCGGGTCTTGTTGCGGGCGCCATGTCGATGGCGGCGGGCGAATACGTGTCGGTGCATTCGCAGGCCGATATCGAAAACGCCGAGCTGGCCAAGGAGCAGCTGGAGCTGCACACGGACAGCGAAGGCGAGCACAAGGAGCTGGCCGCCATCTACGTCGGCCGCGGCCTCGATCAGGCGCTGGCCACGCAGGTGGCTGCACAGCTGATGGCGCACGACGCGCTGGAGGCACATGCGCGCGACGAGCTGGGCATCACCGATACCCAGCGCGCGCGACCGCTGCAGGCCGCCATGGCCTCGGCGCTGAGCTTTTCAGTCGGCGCCGCCCTGCCGCTGCTGGTGGCGGCCATAACGCCGGCACCGGCGCTGATCGCCACCATCTTCATCAGCGCGCTGGTGTTTCTGGTGCTGCTGGGGGCGCTCGCCGCACGCGTGGGCGGTGCGGGTATCTGGGCCGGTGCCATGCGCATCGGCTTCTGGGGCGCGCTGGCCATGGCGGTCACTGCCGGTATCGGCGCGCTGATCGGACACGCGGCCTGATTGCAGCCAGTCGTGCACCACACCTGCGCAAGTCCAGTCGTGCAGTAGTTCGCGGGAAAACTTGACGGCAGCTTTACCCCTCAGACCTCATGATGGACGTTTGCAACAGGCTTCCCCGCCGCACATTCCTGCCTCCCCAAGGACTCCCCATGACCGTCTCCTCGCTCGATCAGCAATGCATCGATACGCTCCGCTTTCTTTCGGTCGACATGGTGCAGAAGGCCAACAGCGGCCACCCCGGGCTGCCGCTCGGCGCCGCGCCGATGGCCTATGTGCTGTGGACGAAGCATCTCAAGCACTATCCGAGCAACCCCGAGTGGGTTGATCGCGACCGCTTTGTGCTGTCGGCCGGGCACGGTTCGGCGCTGCTTTACAGCCTGCTGCACGTGACCGGTTACGACCTGTCGCTGGATGACATCAAGCAGTTTCGCCAGTGGGGCAGCAAGGCGCCGGGGCATCCCGAGCGCGGCCACACCGCCGGCGTGGAAGTCACCACCGGCCCGCTGGGTCAGGGCATCGCCAACGCGGTCGGCATGGCGATCGGCGAAGCGCATCTGGCGGCGCGCTACAACCGCGATGACCACACCGTCATCGATCACCGCACCTGGGCACTGGTCGGCGACGGCGACCTGATGGAAGGCGTGGCTTCCGAGGCCGCTTCGCTGGCGGGCCATCTCAAATTGGGCAAGCTGATTTGCCTGTACGACGACAACTACGTCAGCCTGGCAGCCGGCACCGACATCTCGTTTACCGAAGATCGCGCCAAGCGCTTTGAAGCCTATGGCTGGCAGACCATCATGGTGCCCGACGGCAACGATATCGCCGCCATCGATGCCGCCATCGAGAAAGCGAAGGCGGACGCCACGCGGCCATCGCTGATTCTGGTGCGCACACAGATCGGCTTCGGCTCGCCCAAGCAGGGTTCGTTCAAGGCGCACGGCTCGCCGCTGGGCGTGGAAGAGGTCAAGGAAACCAAGCAGAAGCTGGGCTGGCCGGTCGAGCCGGATTTCCTGATACCGCCGCCAGCGCTGGAGCACTTTCGCGAAGCGCAGCAGCGCGGCGAGGCGCAGAAGAGCGAATGGAATGGCCGTATGGACGCCTATTCAAAAGCCTTCCCCGAGCTGGCGACCGAACTGCGTGATCGCCTGGATGGCAAGCTCCCCGCCGGCTGGGACGCCGACATCCCGACGTTTCCGGCCGATGCCAAGGGCATCGCCACACGCGCGGCCGGTGGCAAGATCATGAACGCGTTTGCGGAGAAGCTCACAGCGCTGTTCGGCGGCTCGGCCGATCTGGACTCATCGACCAATACCAACCTCAAGGGCTTCGGCGATTTCAATGCGGCCGCCACCGCCGGCGAAGACACGCAGGGTTCGGACAGCGCCGGCTGGAGCCACGCCGGGCGCAACCTGCACTTCGGCGTGCGCGAGCATGCGATGGGCGCGGTGGTGAACGGGCTGGCCGCGCACGGCGGGTTTATTCCATACGGCTCGACCTTTCTGATCTTCTCCGATTACATGCGCCCGACGATTCGTCTGGCGGCCCTGTCCAAACTGCATGTGGTGCACGTGTTCACCCACGACAGCATCGCGGTCGGCGAAGACGGTCCGACCCACCAGCCGGTGGAACAGATCGCCAGCCTGCGCGCGATTCCGCACGTCACGGTGATCCGCCCGGCCGATGCGAACGAAACGGCGGTCGCGTGGAAGGTGGCCGTGGAAACGCGCGAGCGTCCCGTGCTGCTGGCGCTGACCCGGCAGGAGCTGCCGGTGCTGGATCGCACGAAGTTCGCCAGCGCCGACGGCCTGCGCAAGGGCGCCTACGTGCTCAGCGATGCGAAGGAGGGCAAGCCCGAGCTCGTGCTGATCGCCACCGGTTCGGAGGTCGGCCTGATCGTGGAGGCCGCCGAAAAGCTGCAGGCCGAGGGCATCGCCGTTCGCTGCGTGTCGATGCCGAGCTGGGATCTGTTCGAGGCCCAGCCGCAAAGCTATCGCGATGAGGTGCTGCCACCGGACGTTACGGCGAAGCTGGCGGTGGAAATGGGCGTATCGATGGGCTGGGATCGCTACGTGGGCCCGCACGGCGCCGTGCTGGGCGTGGATCGCTACGGCGCCTCGGCCCCAGCCAAGGTCCTGCTGCCCGAGTACGGCTTCACCGTCGACAACGTGATCGCACACGCCAAGGCGCTGCTGAAGAAAGCGTAAGAAGCCGACAAACGAAACGGGAGCACGGCAAGCAGCCGGGCTCCCGTTTCGGCAATGCCCAGCGTCAGTTGCGCGACTGCATCTTCGACAGCAGCCGCAGCAGCTCCAGATACAGCCACACCAGGGTAACCACCAGCGCGAACGCGCCGTACCACTCCATGTATTTCGGCGCGCCGCCGTTGACGCCGGTTTCGATCATGTCGAAATCCAGGATCAGGTTCAGCGCGGCAATCACCACCACCACGCCGCTGAACACGATGCCGATGGTGCTGTGGCCGTTGATGAAGCCGATCGGATGGCCGAAGAAGCTCATCGCCATATTGGCCAGATAAAGCAGCATGATGCCGCCGGTCGCGGCCACGATGCCGAGCTTGAATTTCTCCGTGGCGCGGATGAGCCCGCTACGGTAAGCCAGCAGCAAAGCTGCCATGGTGCCGAAGGTCAGCCCGACCGCCTGCAGCACGATGCCCGGATAGCGCATCTCGAAAATCGCCGACAGCGCGCCGATAAACACGCCCTCCACCAGCGCATACAGCGGCGCGGTAACGGGCGCCCAGGTTTTCTTGAACGAGGTGATCAGGCCAGTACCAGTCCGCCGATCGCGCCGCCCAACGCCAGTGGCCATATCGCCGGAATGCTGGCCGGCCCGCTGAAGTGGCTCCAGCTGAACATGGCGCCGATCAGCACGAGGATCAGCAGCAGGCCGGTCTTGTTGACCGTGCCGTTGATCGTCATCGCCTCGCCGTTGCGCGAAACAACCATGCCACTGGCCGCGTCGAGGAACGTATTTTTGTTGAGTGCCGGGTTGCCGCTTTGCATGAAATGCTCCGATGAGTTCATCGCCATCGTATCTGGTCTGGGGCCGAGGCCGATTTACGCGCGTGGCCGCGTCCGCGCAGGGAAACTACGCGACAATGAGACCTTGCCGAACGTCGCGGAGTTCCAATGAGCCCTTCCATCCTGCGTATTGCCACCCGCAAGAGCCCGCTGGCGCTTTGGCAGGCCGAGCATGTGGCGGCCGCGTTGCGCGCGGCGCATCCGTCGCTGTCGGTGGAGCTGGTGCCGATGTCCACGCGCGGCGATGAGATCCTCGACCGGCCGCTGGCGGAGGTCGGCGGCAAGGGCCTGTTTCTGAAGGAACTCGAGGTCGCGATGATGGAAGGCCGCGCCGATCTGGCCGTGCATTCGCTCAAAGACGTGCCGGTGACGCTGGAACCCGGGTTTACGCTGCCGGCGATCCTGCCGCGTGCCGACGCTGCCGACGCCTTCGTGAGTAACCAGTATGCGGACCTCGCCGCGTTACCCCAGGGCGCGCGCGTCGGCACCTCATCGCTGCGGCGGCAGGCGCTGCTGCGCGCCCTGCGGCCTGATCTGGAACTGCTCGATCTTCGCGGTAATGTCGGCACGCGGCTGGCCAAGCTGGACGCCGGCGGTTACGACGCCATCGTGCTCGCCTGCGCGGGACTGGAGCGCCTGGGCTTCGCTTCGCGCATCCGCTCGCGGCTGACGCCGCCGCAGTGGCTGCCCGCACCCGGCCAGGCGGCCATCGCCATCGAAGCCTGCTCGGATCATGCCGCCACGCTGGCCCTGCTGGCAGCGCTCGATGACGCCGACACGCGCCTCACGATCGACGCGGAGCGGGCGATGAACCAGGCGCTCGGCGGCAGCTGCACCGTGCCGGTCGCCGCATGGTGCGTACTGGGCGAGCGCGGCCTGCACCTGCGCGGCATGGTTGGCGATGTGGCGACCGGTCGACTGCTGCATGCCGAGGCGACGAGCGCCAACGACGATGCCAGCGCGTTGGGCCAGCGCGTCGCCGCTGCATTGATCGAGCAGGGCGCTGGCGAAATACTCGGCCTCTGAAGAGCGGCATGAAATCCCGCGACACAAAAAAAGCCCCGCGGTGGAACGCGGGGCTCTGAGTTACTTTCAGCCAACCAGAAGCGTCAGAGGTTGTAGACGATATTGGTGGTGGTAAGCGTGTCGTTTTTCCGGATACCCGGCAGCACATTCGTGTTGTGGCGCACCTGAAAACCGACTTTCAGCGCCAGCTTCTTGGTCATGCTGACCGACACACCGGCGTCGTTTTGCGCGTACGTATTTTTCGAGCCTGCTTCGGTCAGGAACGTGTCTTCGAACGAGGTGTTGTCGGTGAGCTTGTGCTTGAAGTTGATCAGACCGCGCGCGATCGCCTCGCTCTGCGTGCCGTTGGCTTGCTGCGGCACTTCCACACCACCGATCAGCACATCTTCGACCGCCGGGCGATAGCGCTTGTAACCGGGACCGATTTCGAACGACAGCTCGTTGGCGTCATCCTTCAGCGCGATATAGCCATAGCCCACGGACACCACGCCCTGCCAGATGTTGGCGCCGAAATCGTCGTGCTCGTAGCGTGCCGCGGTGACGATGTAGCTGCGCGGATCGAGCTTGTAACCGACCGATGCACCGCC
This sequence comes from uncultured Methylobacterium sp., assembly GCA_964658785.1. GTDB lineage: Bacteria > Pseudomonadota > Gammaproteobacteria > Xanthomonadales > Rhodanobacteraceae > Rhodanobacter. The sequence goes on along the minus strand of CBAAAD010000042.1, from coordinate 6,022 downwards.
GTCATAGCGGTTGGCGGTCTGGTTGAACTGCTCCACCGTCGCACCATCGGCGTTAACGACCTGCTGCTGGCTCTTCGAGCGCAGGAAATCGACGTAGAAGTTGTTCTTCCACTGCTCGTTTTCCTGATTCAGGTTGAGCTTGCCGTTGACGTTCTGCGAGCGCGTGTTGCCGGTGGCCGACGCAAAGCCGAACTCGCCCGATCCGCTCCAGCCGCCGTTATTGGCCGCATTGTTGCTGCCACTGGTGTCGGCCCCGGACGCCGGCGCCGCATCGTCGGCCTGAACGGCGAAACTTGCCATGGAGGCCAGCAAAACACAGGCGATCAGGGTCTTCTTCATCGGTGATGATCCATTTGTTAAACAATAGTAATTGCGTACCTTAATGGCCCGGTTTGAACTTGAAATGAACAATCTGCTGCAACGCAGCGAAAAACTCGGCGTTGAGGTGCCCATCCCGTCGGCCAATCGGCGCCTTGAAGCCGCCGCGTTTGGCCGCAACCATGCTACAAACACAGTCATTCACGACATTTCCGACCAGGGCACATGGACCGCTACGAACGCATCTCCACCTTGCATCGATTGCTCAAGTCGGCGCATTACCCGATTCCGCTGGCCCGGCTGCGCGAAGAGCTGGAGTGCTCGCGCGCCACGCTTTATCGCGACGTGGCGTTTTTGCGCGACGCGCTGGGCGCCCCGGTGGAAAGCGCCGGCGGCGACCAAGCCGCGTTTCGTTATGAAGTCGGGGAAGGCGAACGCTTCGAGCTGCCAGGCCTGTGGCTGACCTCGGACGAATTGTCCGCGCTACTGGCCTTGAACGAACTGATCGACCGCTCCGGCACCGGCGTGCTGGCCGGCGCGCTGACGCCCCTGCGCAAGCGCATCGAAGGCCTGCTGTCCAATCGCGAAGGCAACGAAGACCCGCTGCCGATCGAGCGCATTCGGGTCATTCCCTGGGGCGAGCGCAAGCTCAGCCAGCAGGTGTTCCGCATCGTCGCCGGCTCCGTGCTGAAGCGGCATCAGCTGCGCTTTCGCTATCGCGCCCGCACCACCAATACCGACAGCCGTCGCACCGTGTCACCGCAGCGCCTGACCCACTACCGCGACAACTGGTATCTCGACGTGTGGGATCACGACCGCGAGGCGCTGCGCAGTTTCGCCGTCGATCGCATCGTCGAGCCGCAGGCGCTGGATGCCGCGGCCATCGACGTGGCCGAAAACGATCTCAACGACCTGTTGGCCTCCAGCTACGGCATTTTTGCAGGCAAGCCCAAGGCCTGGGCCACGATCCGTTTTTCGCAGCACGCGGCGCGCTGGGTCGCCGACGAGCACTGGCATTCGCAGCAGCGCGGCGAGTGGCTGGCAGACGGCCGCTACGAGCTGCAGGTGCCGTATTCCAACTCGCGCGAGCTGCTGATGGACGTCCTTAAATACGGCCCGGATGCCGAGATCGTTTCGCCGCTGCCGCTGCGCGAGGAAATGAAAATCCTGCTGCAGCTGGCGATGAGCGGGTATCAGCCGAACGTCTGATCGCCACGCCGAAACCGTTATCTCCGCAGCGATGACTGCGGGGGTCGCCGGCTTGCAAGGCCACCGCCGCTTGTCCAGAATTTATGACGCGTCCATGCTTGCCAGATGCCGGCTGCCAGCGATCTGCGGCGGCTTCCAACCATGATTGAAAGCTGCGCATGAAACAGACCGATATCGCCGACCCTACCGCGCTACCCGCGCTTTCCGAATCACGCCGGCCCACCGTGGCCCTGGCCCTTGGCGCAGGTGGTGCCAAGGGGCTCGCGCACATCGGCGCGATCGAGGAAATCGAGGCGCAGGGTTTCGAGATCGTCGCCATCGCCGGCTGCTCGATGGGTGCGCTGATCGGCGGCATCTACGCGATGGGCAAACTCGAGATCTACCGCGACTGGGTGTCGACGCTGGCCAAGTTCGACGTGCTGAAACTGCTCGACTGGACCTTTTCCGGCGGCGGCTTCATCAAGGGCGAGCGGATCATGGGCACGCTCTTGGAACTGATCGGCGACACCTGCATCGAGGAACTGCCGTTCCCATTCACTGCCGTGGCCACCGACCTGGAGCGCGAGCGCGAGGTCTGGCTGACCCGCGGCTCGCTGTTCGATGCGATCCGCGCCTCGATTGCCATCCCCACCGTCTTTCGTCCCTATCACCTCAACGGCCGTGTGCTGGTCGATGGCGCACTGCTGAATCCGCTGCCGGTATCGCCTCTGATTCGCGAAACGGCCGACTACCTGATGGCGGTCAGCGTGGACGGACCGGCCGAATTCACGCCGGTGGAAACGGTGGAGCTCGATGAGGCTGCAACCGCAGGCCCGCGATACCGCATCGGAAATTTCTTCAGCCGGCTGGTTCCGCACGGCGAATCTAAACCGCGCGAGCCCGGCGCGTTCGAACTGCTCAATCAGTCGATGGACCTCATGCAGGCCAATCTCTCGCGTCTGCGACTGGCCGCCTACGCACCCGATCTGTTAATCCAGATGCCGCGCAACGCGTCGACGGCTTACGAGTTCTATCGCGCGCGCGAGCTGATCGAATTGGGACGCCAACGCGCCCGCACAGCGCTAGCCAGCTGGAAGCCGATTTCGCATCAGCCGCGCTGACATCTCGCGGCCGGCGCTTGCGGTCAACGGCGTGTCACCTTGCAAAGTCTCAGGCCGGCGGAAAGATCCGTGCCACGCATGGTTCGCTCCATCGCGCTGGCAATCGGCTGGCAGTCGGTGAAACGGGCTGACGGCAGTATCCGCAGAAGCAGCGCTTGATCCGCCGCATTGATGTCCCGCGTGATCGCATAGAGCTGTCCGGAGTACGCCTTGATTCGCCGCTCGGTCAGCGCGCCTAGCCGATAGTTGTCGGTGATCGCTGTCAACCAGGTGACGCCGACGAACTGAAGGCTCTCCGCATCGCGAAAAAACGGAATGATGTACGCATTCGGTTGCCCCACAACCAGCACCATGCTGCCAGGCTCAAGCGCCGGTGGTCGAACATCGAAGGCGACCGTTGCGTAAGGCGCATGGCCCCAGTCGGTATATCGGCTGCTGCCGATAAGCACGACGGCGATGCCGGCCATTACCCAAGTAACGGCATGCCGGGTGCCACCCTGCGGCAGCCATACGGACAGGAGCTCCTGCGTCGCGACGAGAATCAACAGGCCGGTCAATAGTTCGACAGGCACCGCATAGCGCAAGATGGAATAAAGCACTAGCCACAGCGTGTAACTGACACCCACGAAGACGAACACCATGCGAACAGCTCGTCGGCCAGGCGCCTGGCGAGCGCGCCGGTGCCAGCTCATTGCGGCAACCGCTGCTGTCGCCAGCATGGCCGCGGCATAGCGAGCGTCCGCAAACGCGTTGCCACCCTGAAGGTGATTTTTTTGAATCCAGAAAAACGGGTAGAAGATCCACTGAATCCCGTTTTTCGGCATGAATTGACGATCAGTACCGGATACAGGGGGCGACCAAGGCGATTGGAAAACCTGGTTGAACATCGGGAAAACCGGATTGCCTGTCAGGCAGTACAACTTCCATCCCCACCAGCCGTACGCCAGCAGAAACGCAGTAACCGCCGCTAATACGAAAAGAATGCTCAGCTGAAATGCTCGCTTCCCACTGCCAAGCGCAAACCACAACGCCAGGGCCAGTGCAGGCGTATAGACCACCGCCGTCGGCTTGAGTCCCGCCGCAAGTCCACACAACAGGCCGGCCAAAATAACCCGACGCAGCGGCGTTGCGGGCAAGGCGATCGCGCAAAAGGGGAGAAGCAGATAGACACCCAGCAGAATCAGCAGCGCCAGCGGAAGCTCGTTGGTACTCGAACCGGCCTGCGACGTCACCATCGTCCCCGTCGCGCCGATGATGACGGCCAGCACATCGGACCAACCAAACGGCCGCTCGCGAAGTTCCGAGAATCTCACGCCAATGTGAAGAAGCATGAACAACAAGCCGCCGTACCAAAGCCCCTGCACAGCGGAAAGGAGCCTCGGCGCATGATGCAAGGGACCCGTGCCCAACCAGAAATAAGGCACGTCCAGCAGCGGATTGAAGAATCCCTGCAGGCCGACCGGCGCCAGATCGATCGTCAGCCGTGCATGCAGGAACGACCACGCGTTGTACAGGTGATAGTTTTCCAGATCCCAGGCGGCATCCTGGCCTTTGTGCGCCGCGTACAGCGCGCCTATCAACAGGCAAACGACCAGTGCCGGCATGCCGACGAACTTCCTCGCAGTCATCGGATTCATCGATCGTCCCCAGAAATCGCCAGCGAGCGACGATCCCACGTTGCGGATGTTAAAGCTCTTCGATCCGCGTGACCTTGCCGCGGCGCATCAGCCAGGCCACGCCGCGCAGGTCGGCCAGACCCACCCACAGGCGATCGAGCATGCCGTACTTGGACACGCCGGCGGTGCGCGGACGGTGGCCGACCGGCACGCTTTGGCAGGCGAAGCCGGCGCGCTTGACCAGCGCGGGCAGGTAGCGGTGCATGTGATCGAAGTAGGGCAGGCGCAGAAACACTTCGCGATCGAACAGCTTGAGGCCGCAGCCGGTGTCCGGCGTGGCGTCCCTCAACATGCGTGAGCGCACCGCGTTGGCGATCTTGGAGGAGATGCGCTTGTTGAAGCTGTCGCGGCGCGTGGTGCGCCAGCCGGCGAACAGGCGCAGATCCGCGGACGCCTTGTCGCGCGCTGCCAGCAGCTTGCGAATATCGGCTGGATCGTTCTGGCCATCGCCATCGAGCGTGGCGATCCACGGCGACTTCGCCGCGCGCACGCCGTTCCACACGGCGGTGCTCTGACCACTGCGGGTCACGTGATGCAGCACGCGCAGCTCGGGATGCAGCACTTTCTGTGCGGCCAGCACCGCGCGGCTGTCGTCGACGGAATCGTCGTCGACGTAGATCACTTCGTAATCGACGTGGCCGCGCAAGGCGGCGGCGATTTCGGCGAGCAGCGGCGGAATGTTGTCGCGCTCGTTGAAGACGGGAACGACGACGGAGAGTTGCGGCATGGGGAAGCCTTGTTGCGGAAACGGGGCGCGCAGGCGCTGGGGCGAATTCTAGTGTGTGGGTGATCCGGGAGCGAGAAGCGAAGCGTCACCCGTCGGCGGCGTGTATCCGACCACTCTCAACGCATCTTGCCCAGAATCCCTTCCAGCTCGTCGTTGCTGTGATAGTGGATGACCAGCTTGCCGCGACCGCCGCGGCCCTGGGCCAGCTCGACGCGGGTGGCGAAGCGCTCGCCCAGCTCGCGTTCGAGATCGCTGATGTTCGGATCGCGTGCGGGGGCGGCTTTGGCCTTGCCCTTCGGCGCACTCTGGGCACGGCGCGCGGCCTCTTCGAGTTCGCGCACGCTCCAGCCGTTGCGCGCGGCTTCGAGCGCCAGGCTTTCGGCATCGTGCTCGGGCAGGGTCAGCAGGCAGCGGGCGTGGCCCATCTCCAGCTTGCCTTCGTCGAGCAGCTTCTTGATCGAGGCGGGCAGTTCGGTGAGACGCAGCAGGTTGGATACCGACGCGCGCGAACGGCCGACCGCGTCGGCAGCCTGCTGATGGGTGAGGGCGAAGTCGTCGATCAGTCGCTTCAGCGCGTCGGCCTCTTCCAGCGGCGAGAGGTCTTCGCGCTGGATGTTCTCGATCAGCGCCATCGCCGGCACCGAGGCCTCGGGCACGATTTTCACCAGCGCCGGCAGCTCGCTCAGCTGGGCGCGCTGCGCCGCGCGCCAGCGGCGCTCGCCGGCGATCAGCTCGTAGCTGTCCTTGCCCAGCGCGCGCACCACCACGGGCTGGATCAGCCCCTGCGCTTTGATCGATGCGGCCAGCTCGTCCAGCGCCTCGTCGTTCCAGTGCCGGCGCGGCTGATACTTGCCGGGCTGGATCTGCTGGATCGGCAGAATGCGCAGCTCGCCTTCCTGTCCGATGATTGACGGCGACCCCTCGCCGTCACCATCGCCGCCGAGCAGGGCGTCGAGCCCGCGTCCGAGTCCACGTTTTTTTGCAGCAGCCAT
>CBAAAD010000041.1:8634-12859 GCA_964658785.1 uncultured Methylobacterium sp. | reverse complement strand
CGAAACCCGGCAGCGCGTCGCCCAATCGGTTGATCGCCTTCGACGGCGCCAGTGCATCGTGATGATGCGTTTCCAGCTCGTAGTCGAGCAACGGTTCCAGCTCATGCGCATTCATGCTGCCGCTGACCATCAGGCGCAGGCAGTCGGTGATGAAGTCGATCAGGTGATGCTCCCTGATCAATCGCGGGTACGCGGAAAATATCGAACTCGCGTGGGGATCTTCGATATGTTCTTCGAGGCCGAGCAGGCCGCCTTTGCGCACCGCGGTAAAAATATCGTAGAGCAGGGACAGCAGGTCGATGTAGTCCTCGCGCTTGTAGCGGGGCCCCTTGATCAGGCCAATCAACTCCGACCCTGCCGCCTTGACGATCTTCGATGGGTTGGCGATCAAAAAAGCGCCCAGCGCGCCGCCGCAGATGATCAGCATCTCGTACGGCTGCCACAAAGCCAGCAAATGACCGTGCGAGGCGAGATAGCCGCCAATGACGCAACCCAAGACGACCAGCGCCCCAACAATAACCAGCATGATGCATAGCCTCGAAAACGAAGAAGTCCGGTGCTCCCTTACTGACAACGTATCGGCTGGCGCGAGCACAAGTTGAGGGGAAATGCTGCCATTGCAGCAGCCGTTTCAGGCATTGCAATCCGTCGGCTGAAACGAACGAAGGCCCGGCTTGCGCCGGGCCCTCGTCGTGTACGGCAAACCGTTTGCGGCCTATCAGGGACGCCGCGCCAGCTCGGGGTTCTCCCGGGTCACCGGCATCAGATCCTTTTTCGACACGCCCAGCCACAGCAGGATCGGGCTGGCCACGAAAATCGACGACAGCGTACCCACCAGAATACCGATCAGCATGGTCACGGCGAAGCCGTGCACCGCAGTGCCGCCGAAGAAAAACAGCGCAGCCATGGTGATGCTGGTAAACAGCGAGGTGATGATGGTTCGCGACAGCGTGTTGTTGATCGAGCGGTTGAGGATCTCCTCCGGCTCGGCCTTGCGCGCCAGGCGGAAGAGCTCACGAATACGATCGAACACCACCACCTTGTCGTTGATCGAGTAACCGATCACCGCCAGCACCGACGCCAGCACGGTCATGTCGAACTCGCGCTGCACCAGGGCCAGGATGCCCAGCGTCACCAGCACGTCGTGGAATTCAGTGACGATCGCCGCAAAGGCAAAACGACGCTCGAAGCGGATGCCCAGATAGAAGCCGATGCCCAGCATCACGAACAGCGCTGCCCACATGCCGTCGGTGCGCAGCTCAGCTCCCACTTCGGCGCTGATGAACTGCCGGTCTTTTACCTTCGCATCCGGCCGCGCCACCTGCAGCATCTTGGTCACATCAGCAGCGATGCGGTCGAGATTGACCTTGCCATCGGCCTGTAGCGCCGCTGGATCATCCTTGGGCTGCATGCGGATCGACACTTCGCGCGTGCCGCCCAGGCTCTGCACGATCGGATTCTCGACGCCGCCCTTGGCTAGCGCCATGCGCACATCGTTGATTTGCACCGGCTGATCGTAGTCGATAGTGAGCGCCACACCGCCGTTGAAGTCTAGGCCGAAGTTGAGGCCCTTGGTCGCGATCAGCGCGATCGATGCAATCATCAGAAACACGGCAATCGCAATGCTGTACTTGCGCATGCCGAGAAAGTTGACGTTGCTGTTGTGGTTGAAAATTTCCATTAAAAAATACTCTTTACGAAATTCCCTTTTCGGGCAAAAGCGGCCGTCCTGGCCGCACTCTTCAAAATTACACCGACAGCGTCTTGAGCTTGCGGTGGCCGTGGATCAACGCGGTAAACGCGTGGGTCAGCGTGACCGAGGTGAACAGCGAGGTCAGGATGCCGATCATCAGCGTCACGCCGAAGCCCCTGATTGCGCCTGTTCCCATGGTGGTGAGCGCCAATGCAGCGATCAGGTGAGTGACGTTGGCATCGAGAATCGTGGCCCAGGCCTTTTCGTAACCGGCGCGGATCGACGCGTGCGGGCTCGATCCGTTGCGCAGTTCCTCGCGTATGCGTTCGCAGATCAGCACGTTCGCATCGATGGCCATGCCCAGCGTCAGCACGATACCGGCGATGCCCGGCATGGTCAGCGTAACGCCGATCAGCGACATCACCGCCACCAGAATCACCAGGTTGAAGAACAGCGCGATGTCGGCCACCAGGCCAAACAGTTTGTAGTAGATCGCCGCGGCCAGCAGCACCAGGCCCAGGCCCAGCATCACGGCCAGAAAACCCTTGTTGATGTTGTCCGCGCCGAGGCTGGCGCCGATCACGCTCTCTTCGACGATATCGACCGGCGCGGCCAGCGCGCCGCCCTTGAGCAGCAGCGCAAGATCGGACGCGTCCTTCAGACTCGCCAGACCGTTGGTCTCGAACTGCCGGCTGAAGGGGCTGGAGATGGTCGCGTCGTTGATCACCGACTCGTTGTCTTTCGACGTGCGCACTTCCTTGCCGTCGACGATCTTGGTGTCGGTGACGCGCTCCACGTAAACCACCGCCATCGGCTTGCCGACGTTGGCGTTGGTAAAGTCGCCCATCTTTTTGGCGCCCGCGGCGTTCAGCGTCACGCTGACGTTTGGCGAGCCGGTGCGCGTATCGGTGCCCGACGATGCGTCAACCAGCTGGCTGCCGGTGACGATCACTCGCTTGCTGACCAGGACCGGCGTCCGGGTGTCACGCATGTAATAGAGGTTGGCATCCGGCGGGACGTTGCCGGTACGCATGGCTTCCTGCGCTCGTGGATCGCCAGGGAAACCAATGCCCGCGCGGTATTCCAGCGTCGCCGTGGCGCCAATCAGCTTCTTGGCCTCGGTCGCGTCCTGCACGCCGGCCAGTTCCACCACGATGCGGCTGTCGCCCTGCTGCTGAATCAGCGGCTCGGACACGCCAAGTGCGTTGATGCGGTTACGCAGCGTGCTGAGGTTCTGCTGGATCGCGCTGCGCGAGAGGTCGCGCAGCTTGTCCGGCTTGATTACGGCATTGAGCAGAAAGCGATCGCCGGTGCTGCTGCCGTTGGACACGATGATGTCGGTGAACTCGTTGGCAATCGCGTCGGACGCCTTGCTGCGGTCGTCGGCCGAACGCAGGATCACGGCGATGCCCTGCCCGGCGACCTGATTGCGCGCCACCGACTCGTAGCGAATGTTCTTCTGCTGCAGCAGCGAGCGGATGTCGTCGGCGTAGCTGGTTTCCTGCTTGTCGACGATGCCGCTCTGATCGACCTGCATCAGAAAGTGCACGCCGCCCTGCAGATCCAGGCCCAGCGGCATCGAGCGCGCGCCGATGGCATGCAGCCAGCCCGGCACGGTGGACTGCAGCTTGAACGCGGTGGAATAACCCGTGCCCAGGGCCGTATTGATCGCATCGGCGGCGCTTTTCTGCGTATCGCCATTACTGAAGGTGGCGATCAGGTTCTCGCCCTGCACGCTGACGCTGGTGGCGGCAATATGCTGCGCCGCGAGCGCCGCGGTCACCTTCTGCTGAATCGACTGATCGATCGGCGCGCTGCCGCGGTTGGCGCTGACCTGCACGGCGGCCACCGGAAAAAAGGCGTTCGGCAAGGCGTAAAGGACGCCGAACAACATCACTATCGCGACCAGCGCGTACTTCCAGCGGGGAAAATCACTCATGCCTTGCATCCATCAGATAGCGTCCATCGAAGCCGCAGCAACCAGCCGGCGGTGTTAGCGAACATCGGAAAACATTCCGTGAAAAGCAGCCCCCAAAGCGGCCGGACCGAAGCCCGGCATCCGTCGATCAGACGGACTTCAGCGAACCCTTGGGCAGCACCTGCGATACCGAACCCTTCTGCACCTTGACCACCACGTTGGTGGCGATCTCGACGCTGATAAAGGTTTCACCGACCTCGTCGATACGCCCGGCGATGCCGCCGTTGGTCACCACTTCGTCGCCCTTGGCCAGCGCCGACAGCATGGTGCGCAGCTCTTTCTGGCGCTTCATCTGCGGGCGGATCATCAGGAAATAGAACACGCCAAACAGCACGATGATCGGCAGAAAGGTCAGGATCGGATTGCCTTGGGCAGGCGCCGCCTGGGCAAGCACCAACGGGATCGAAAACGTCATTAGAGTCTGTCTCGCAAGTGGTGGCGCAGCCCGAGAAGTCAGCTGTCGCCGGTCAAAGATCAACGATTATGCCATGCACCCCCCAGCCATGCACGGCAGGCCGCCGTTGAAGCGGCCCAGGTACCCGGCATGGACTGGA
>CBAAAD010000041.1:0-8534 GCA_964658785.1 uncultured Methylobacterium sp. | reverse complement strand
GAATCCAGCGTGGTCTGGATCTGCATCGACACTTCGGGCGACAGAAACACTTTCGAGCCGTCCACCGGCGAGGCGAAAGTCACGCCCTCCTCGGTGATCTTGCGCTTGTGCGCCAGCGAAAAAACCTGAAAGCCGCCCGAGTCGGTGAGGATGGGTTTGTCCCAGCCGATGAATTTGTGCAGCCCGCCGAACTGCTCGACGATCTCCAGCCCCGGCCGCAAAAACAGGTGAAAGGTATTGCCGAGAATGATCTCCGCGCCGATGTCCCTGACGTCGCGCGGCGTCATCGCCTTCACCGAGCCGTAGGTACCTACAGGCATGAAGGCCGGCGTTTCTACCGTGCCGCGGTCAAACGTGAGGCGGCCGCGGCGGGCCGCGCCGTCGGTGGCGGAAAGCGCAAAAGTCATGGAAGTCATCCGACCGATTATACGGGGCCGTGACCGGGCGACCGCGCTTTACCCGGCGTCAGGCCGGGCGCTTCAGCGCGAATCGATCGCGCGTGGTCGAATACCAGCTGCCGCTGAGGCGCCCGACCAGATCCAGCTTGGCCGGATCGACGTGCCGGGCATCGGCCATCACCGCGTCGTCGATATGCGCCAGCAGCACGCGGGCAAAGATCAGAAACTGACGCGGATGTTCCGCCGGGTACGGAATCACTTCGGCCAGGGTGCACTCGAACGCCACTGCCGCGGCGGCGATGCGCGGCGGCTTCACCCGCACGCTGGGCAGCGTGGCGATGCCGACCGCGTCGAACTCGCTGTCGTCGTGCGGCAGCGTGGCCGCGGTGGCGTTCATGTGCTCCGCTTCGGCCTTGCTGACCAGATGGATCACCAGCTCGCCGGTGTCGCGCGCGTTGCGCAGGGTGTCCTTCAGCTCGCCGTTGGCGCGCAGGCCGACGTTGACCATCAGCGTCGCCGGATCGTCGCAGATCACCTGGAAAAAACTGAAGGGTGCCAGATTGGTGATGCCGTTGGCGGATACGGTGGACACCCAGGCGATCGGCCGCGGCGTCACCGTCGAGGACAGCCAGCGGTAGGATTCGGCGGCGTCGAGCTGGCTGAAATCAAGCTGCATATTTCTTCTTCCGATTTGATTGAAAGGCGCCGCATCGGCGCACTGGCGACATGAATTGCTCTACCCGCTCATTCTGCCTGTCCTGTGTGGACAACGTGTCACCGAAGCGACGCGCGCCCGCTATTTCCGGCGGTGGCGAACGGCACCGCCTAATCCCAATGGATTATTGCCGGCGCTGCGCCCGACTTCTATCGTGCCCCGCAGATGGCACAACGTCGGCGCACAGGCCGAACTGATCGAAAGGCGCATCACGCGCTGGCTTCGTTGGCCATGTCTTCCACTGGCTCCATTGGGGAATAAACGCCATGCCACGGTCCCGCCGTCGTTTCACCTTCGAAGCACTTGCCCTGTCCACCATGCTGGCGCTTTATTCGACCGCAGCCTGCGCGGACGTTCCGCCGGACGAAAGCCTGACCAAATACGGCATCACGCTGTACGGAACACTGGATATTGGCGTGGCCTATCAAAGCCACGGCAACGACTTCAACGACAAGGCAGCGACCAACGTCAACAACTTCCTGACCAAGTCCAACAACCATTCGAACTTTTCGCTGGCCTCCAACGGCATGAGCATTTCCATCCTCGGACTGAAAGGCCGCGAACCGCTGGCTGACGGAGTGTGGGGCATCTTCCAGCTTGAAACAGGTTATCTGCCGGCATCGGGCAGGTTGATCGACGGACCCGGCTCGATCGCCGACTCCAACGGTGTGCCGCTGGACAAACAGCAGGCCTATGGCGACTCCACCCGTGCCGGCCAGGTGCTGCAGGGTCGCGCGGTGATCGGTATCGACACGACCGACTACGGCACGCTGACCTTCGGTCGCAACAGCACGCTGCTGAACGACGCGATCTGCAAATTCGATCCGATGGGATGCTCGCTGAATTTCTCCTACGTCGGCTTCTTCGGCGCCACGGCGGGCGTCGGCGACACCGAAGACCGGTTTCTCGACAAGAGCCTGAAATACACGCTGCAGAAAGGTCCGGTTTTCGTCGGTGGCCTGTATCAGTTCGGCGACCAGAACGGCCTGCGCGGCAACCAGGGCGATGCCTACCAGATCGCCGCGGGTGGAACCTTCGGAAGTTTCTCGATGCAGGCCATCTACGCCAGGAAGAACGATGGCATTCTGGTTGCCGGACCGCTATCTGCCACACAGGTGGTCGGCCTCTCCACGCCGGGTTCGGCCGGCTACGGCCTCGACCCGGGAAATACGCTGCCCGGCATCGTATCGGACAACACCTCGATGTCCCTGGGGGCCGAATACGACGTTCAGGCGCTGAAGTTTTTTGGCGCCTACGAACGCATCCGCTACACCAATCCCCAGACCCCGCTACCCATCGGCTCGGAAACGATCGGCGGCTACAACATCATCCCGAACAACAACGCCTACGCGCGCGCCAAGATTTTCCAGATTGCCTGGGCCGGCCTGCGCTACGCCGTGACGTCCAGAGTGGATCTCTACGGCGCGTACTACTACGCCTGGCAGGACAGTTATTCGGGCAACGGCTGCTCGGATACCAGCTCGCCGCAATGCAGCGGCCACTACGAGACGCTCTCGGCCACGCTGGACTACAAGTTCAACCACCATTTCGATGTCTACGGGGGCGTGCAGTGGGTTCGCGGCGCCGGCGGCATCGTCAGTGGATATCTGAACAGGCAATCGTTCGATCCAATGGTCGGCGTGCGTCTGCAATTCTGATTTTCGCCGACGCAGCAACCGTCACCGCATCGGCACCGTTACCGCCCGCGTTCAACGTTTTCCGCCAGGAGTCACCTCATGTCACCCACCGCTACCGCCGATTTTGCGAAGGCGCGCAACACGGTCATCGCCGCCTTTCTCGGCTGGACGCTGGATGCCTTCGACTTCTTCATTCTCATCTTCACCTTCGACGATGTGGCCCGCACGTTCGGCGTAAGCCTGACCAGCATTACCTACGCGATCACGTTGACCCTGGCGACCCGCGCCGTCGGTGCTTTCCTGTTTGGCAGGCTGGCTGACCGCTACGGACGCAAGCCGATTCTGATGCTGGTGATCGTGCTGTATTCGCTGTTCGAGTTTGCCAGCGGGCTGGCCTGGTCCTTCGTGTCGTTTCTGGTGATACGCCTGCTGTTCGGCATCGCCATGGGCGGCGAATGGGGCGTGGGCAGTTCGCTGGCGATGGAAAGCATTCCCGATCGATGGCGCGGCTGGGTATCCGGCCTGCTGCAGGCCGGCTATCCCGCGGGTTATTTTCTCGCCACGCTGGTGTTCGGCTTGTTCTACACGCAACTGGGCTGGCGCGGCATGTTCTTTGTCGGGGCCGCGCCCGCCTTGCTGGTGCTTTTCATCAACAGCAAAGTGCATGAAAGCCCGGCGTTCGAACAGTTGCGGCAGGCCCCGAAAGTGTCGCTGGGACAGGTGCTGCGCAAGCACGCCAAGCTGGCGGTGTATGCCGTCGTGATGATGACCGCTTTCAATTTTTTCTCGCACGGCACCCAGGACATCTACCCCAAATTGTTTCTGGGCAAGCAGTTGAGTTTGTCGCACGAGCACATGACCAATATCGTGCTGAGCTACAACGTCGCGGCGATTCTCGGAGGCCTGGTATTCGGCTTTCTCAGCCAGCGCATTGGACGGCGCTGGGCCATCGGTGCGGCCTGCGTGCTTTCGCTGCTCGTGGTGTATCCGTGGTCGCACTGGACCGATCCGCTGTGGGTCGGTGTGGCTGCCTTCGTGATGCAGTTTGCGGTGCAGGGCGCGTGGGGCGTGGTGCCGGCGCATCTGAACGAGCTGTCGCCGGCGACCATCCGCGGCACCTTCCCAGGCTTTGTCTATCAACTGGGCAACCTGCTGGCGGCCGTCAATGCGCCACTGCAGGTTTACCTGGCGCAAACCCATGGCGGCGACTACGGCTACGGGCTGATGGCGGTTGCCGCCACGGTGGCGGTCGTGCTGATCGTACTGATGATCTTCGGACCCGAAGCCAGAAGCATTTCGATGAGCGCCGTCGCTGCGGGCCCCGCGGTGCCCCGGACAGGCGGCCAGACAACCTAGACATCACGCCTCGTGCCGGCGAGCCGACCCGGCTTGTGCCGATGCTAGAGTACGGATAGCACCACGGCTGACGCCCTATGCAACTTCGCCGCATGTACCGGCCGTATCTCGCGACGCTCGTGCTGCTGGGCGCGGGCATGTTGCTGGCCATGTATCTGGCCGGTCGGAACGCGCGGCAGCGCGCACTCGAAGAAACGTCCGTGCAGGGAGCGTCGGCGTTGCGCCTGTCTGCCGCGGCGCTTGAGTCGACGATCGAGCATTACCGCGCCATTCAGTCGATTCTCGCCCAAAGCGAGGAAATCCGCTCGGCGCTGCGCAGCGGCCCCATCGCCCCCGACATCCGTCAGGCACTGAACCTCAAATTGGAAAACGTCAGTGCCGACAATCCGCTTTCCATCCTGTACGTTCTGGATCGCCGAGGCCTCGCGGTGGCCGCCAGCAACTGGCGCCTGCCCAGCAGCTTCGTCGGCAACGACTACAGTTTCCGGCCTTATTACCGGGGGCTGGCGAACAAGGATTCCACCGATTTTTTCGGCCAGGGCATCACCTCCGGTGAACCGGGCTACTTTCTCTCCACCGCGGTCCACGATGACGGCCATCACTTCGTCGGTGCGGTGATCCTGAAAGTGGAGCTCGATGGCGTGGAGCGTGACTGGGCCGGCCAGCGCGACATCGTGCTTGTGACCGATGATCACGGCGTGGTGTTCTTGGCCAACCGACCGGACTGGCTCTATCGGGAACTGAAGCCGCTGGACGCGCATCAACTCGCAGAGTATTCGCGCACCAGAAAATATCCGCTCACCAACCTCAAGCCGCTGACCCTGCGCGTGCTGCAGCGCCTGCCGCAGGGTGCCACCCTGGTCGATGCGGCCATGCCGGATAAGCCGGATGCGCACTATCTGCTGCATTCGGTGGCGCTACCGCGCGAGGGCTGGACGCTCAACACGCTTTCGCCGGCAAACGCTGGCATTGCCGCTGCGCGCACCGCCGCCGCCGTGGTTGCCGGTGCGTGGCTGGCGCTGGTATTTCTGGCGCTGTTTCTGCAGCAGCGGTGGCGCGTGGCGCGCGTGCAACAACGCAGCCGGATCGAACTGGAAAAGCTGGTCAAGCAACATACGGTTGCGCTGCGCAGCACCCGTGACGAGCTGGTTCTCACCGCCCAGGATGCGGCGCACGGCTACCGGCAAAATCTCGATCACCTTCAGCAGGGTGTCTGCATCATTGATGCGCAGTTGCGCATGGTGGCCTGGAACCGCCGCTATGCCGAACTCTTCCGTCTGCCGGCCGACCTGCTGCGCGTGGGCCGATCGATCGAAGACATCCTGCGCTACAACGCTCGTCGCGGCCTGCTCGGCAGTGGCGATGCGGAAGAGGCCATACAGCGTCGACTCGCCCACTTGCGCGCCGCCTCCCCACACGAATTCGAGCGCGAATGGCCGGACGGCACGGTGCTGGAAATCCACGGCAATCCGCTGCCTGACGGCGGCTTCGTCAGCAGCTACGCCGACATCACCACCTACAAGAGCGCCGCCCGCGATCTGCGCATGCTCGCCCAGACGCTCGAACAGCGCGTGGCGCAGCGCACCGCGGAACTGGAGGACGCCAAGCACGAGGCAGAGAACGCCAACCGCGCCAAAACCCGCTTCGTCAACGCCGTGGTGCATGATCTGAAGCAGCCGATGAACGCCGCGCGCTTGTATGCCCATGCCCTGAGCGAGCGCGAGCACCAGCGCTCTCAACCCGACACCGTTGCCGAGGACATGCTCGCCAGCATCGCCCACGCCCTCGCCGCGCAGGATGCGATCCTGTCGAGCCTGGTGGATATTTCGAGGCTGGAAACCGGCACCGTCGAACCGAATGTGCGCAGCATGCCGCTGGATTCCCTGCTCGACGCGCTGGTCCGCGAATTTGCCATGCAGACAAAAAACAAGGGACTGGTGCTGCGTTACGTGCCGAGTCGCAGCATGGTGACGAGCGACGAAACGCTGCTGCGCCGGATTTTGCAGAACCTGATCGCCAACGCAGTGAACTACACCCGCCACGGCAAGGTGATGATCGGCTGCCGGCGGCGCGGGGAATCGCTGCGCATCGAAGTGTGGGACACCGGGCCCGGCATCCCCGAACATCAACAGCGGGAAGTTTTCGAGGAGTTTCGCCGCTTCGATCAGCGCACCGCGGGCACCGGCCTGGGGCTGGCGATCGTCGAGCGCAGCGCCCGGCTGCTCGGCCATGACGTCGCGCTGAGGTCCTGGCCTGGACGCGGCAGCGTGTTTTCAATCACCGTGCCACGCGCCGCGCACGAGACGAATAACGCGAGCACCGCGCCGACCGTTTCGCCCATGGTGCCGGATGATTTTCGCAGCCGCCGTATCTGGTACATCGATGATGATCCGCACGTGCTCACCGCCAGCCGCATCCTGCTGCAGAGCTGGCACTGCGACGTCTTTTGTGCCCACGACAGCGCCAGCGCGCTGGATCACGCACAGCCCCATGCGCCACCCGATATGGTCTTGATTGACTACCATCTCGGTGCGGACTTCGGACCCAGCCTCTACGAAAAACTGTGCCTGCAATGGCAAGCACGGCCGACGGCCATTTTGATCTCGGCCGATGCCGACGCGCGCCGCGCGCTGCCCGATGCCAGCTGGGGTTTTTTGACCAAGCCGGTACGACCAGGCGCCCTGCGCGCCCTGATGAAGCAATTATGGATGCGTGCCGCCTGACCAGGTGGTACCCGGCGGATAGCCGGCGCCAGCCTCCAGCCCTTTCACCAGCACCGCCAACTGCGTGCGGCTGCAGCACTCGAGCTTGCGCAGGATAGCGCTGACATGGACTTTGACCGTGTTTTCCGAAACGCCGAGTTCGTAAGCGATCTGCTTGTTCAAAAGCCCGTTCGCCAGCGCCATCAGAACGCGCAACTGCTGCGGCGTCAGTTGCGCCAGTCGCGATGCCAGTCGCGCATCCGCCTCGTTCGGCGCCATGGCCGATTCGGGAAAAATCTCTCCGCCATCGAGTACCGCACGAACGGTCGCCAGCATCCGCGCCGGCTCGGCCGATTTCGGGAGAAAACCCGCCGCGCCGAATTGGCGCGTCAGCCGTATCGTTTCCGGCGCGTCGTTGGCGGATACCACCAGCACCGGCGTTGCCGGCCGCTCGTTGCGCAGGTAAATCAGTACGGACAGGCCCAGCGCGCCGGGCATGCTCAGATCGAGCAGCACCAGGTCCAGCTCATCGTGCTTGCCAAGCGCATCGATCAGGGCATCGAAGCTATCCGCCTGCGCCAACTCGGCGTGCGGCAGCTTGTCGAGCAAAAGCGCGCGCATCGCCGCGCGAAAGAGCGGATGGTCGTCGGCAATGAGGATGCGCAGTGTGGGCATGCGTTCAAGTATGACGCAACAACCTTTGCTGGGATGCCGTCGACAGAGACGGCCAGCGCCCGCGCGTGCGCTGGCGATTCTTCAGGCTCGCGCCGCCGGCAGAATCAGCATCGCGTCACCGTAGGAGAAAAAGCGATAGCGCTGCGCCACCGCATGGCGATAGGACGCCAGCATGAACTCGCGTCCGGCCAGCGCCGATACCAGCATCAGCAGGGTCGACTGCGGTAGATGGAAATTGGTCACCAGCGCATCGACGCTGGTGATGCGGTAGCCGGGAAAGATGAAGATCTGCGTCTCGCCCGCGAAGGGATGCAGCTCGCCGTCCTTGGTGGCGCTTTCCAGCGCTCGCACTACGGTCGTACCCACGGCCACGACGCGGCCGCCCGCGGCGCGCGTACGGCGGATCTTTTCCACCAGCGCCGCGCCCACGTTGAGCCACTCGCGATGCATCACGTGATCGCGCACATCGTCGGCGCGCATTGGCTGAAACGTGCCGGCGCCCACGTGCAGGGTCACGTAGCCGAAGTCGACGCCCTTGTCGCGCAGCGTCGCCAGCATGGGCTCGTCGAAATGCAGGCCGGCGGTGGGCGCCGCCACTGCACCGGGCTCGCGCGCGTACACCGTCTGATAGCGCTCCATGTCGCTGGCATCGGCATGCCGCTCGATATATGGCGGCAGCGGCATCTCGCCCAGCTTCAGCAGCAACTTTTCCAGCGGATCGGGCGATTCGAAGCGCAGCCGAAAGAACGCATCGTCACGCCCCAGCACGGTGGCGAAGCTGCCGTCGGCCAGCTCGATCCGTGCGCCCTCTTTCGGCTTTTTGCTGACGCCTAGCTGCACCGTGGCCTCGTGCGCGCCGGTGACGCGCTCGATCAAAATCTCCACCGCGCCGCCCGTGCTCTTGCGGCCGTAGAGGCGCGCCGGCAGCACGCGGGTGTCGTTGAAGACCAGCAGATCGCCCGGCCGCAGAAAGTCGGGCAGCTCGCGAAACAGGCGATCCTCGCGCGTGCCGT
The DNA here is from genome assembly GCA_964658785.1 of uncultured Methylobacterium sp. Lineage (GTDB taxonomy): Bacteria > Pseudomonadota > Gammaproteobacteria > Xanthomonadales > Rhodanobacteraceae > Rhodanobacter. The sequence continues at coordinate 38 of CBAAAD010000041.1, read as the reverse complement.
TCTGTGCATCGAGCAGCAGCAGGCGGCTGGCCGAGCGC
>CBAAAD010000040.1:0-12876 GCA_964658785.1 uncultured Methylobacterium sp. | reverse complement strand
ATCGTCGTGCCGCCCAGGCTGACCGAAACCGTTTCGACACCGCCACTCGTCGACAAGCCAACGGTGTATCCCGTGCTCGGCGCGAGATCCGTAATGATGTGTCGCGCCGCCACAAACTTGACCTGATAACTGAAGCTGCCGGCAATCGGCGTACCCGCAGCGCCGATGCTGCTGACGACAACGTTGTTGCCATCCGCGGCAGCAAGCTGCACGCCAACGATGCCGCCCGCGGTCACGGTAACCGGACTGGATGCAGCGACCTGCGAAGCGGACGGGGACAGGTCGAACACTGTCATCCATTGCTGGCTGGTTTGGGTGTTGGACGGACGTACGCGGATTTCCCAGAACTTGGACGGATTGATATCGGGATAGAGCGTCAGCACCGATGCATTCGCGTTAGCGGGCAACACCGTCGTCATGGCGCCTGCGTACTGGCCGTTGTAGGTCACGTCGAAACGGCTTTCGCCTGCCGGCGCCCCGCCCTGCACTGGGCTGGCGGGAAAGTGCCATGCCATGAACTGGTCATAGCTGGTGCTGCCCGTAGCGGTGCGGTCATACACCACAAAGCGGTTCGGACGCAGGAAAACGATCTGTCGGGCCCAGCCGGCAACCGCGGGGCCGGCGGCAAACGACCGATACATGTCGTTGAGAAATCGGGCAAGGACATAGACGTGGTCGCCGGTGTCCTCAAACGCCGTCACCTTTGTGCGCACACCGTTGTCTTCGGTGGTGTTCGCCGTCTGGCCGAAACGCTCCGCCAGCGCCGAACCGTTCATGTGGCGCACGTAAAAAATATTGTACGGACGGCGATTGCCAATGGCACCATTATTGGGATTGAAGTCGCCATAGTTGTCCGAATAGACGTCATTTTCCCCCGCCGTGCCGGCGGGATCATGCACGGCCCAGCCGGTCGCATTGAGCAGCAGCGGCGTGCCACCGCGCACCAGTGCAAGGCTACCTTGGTCGAAATACTCTTCGCCCTGATTCGGATTGTTGACATAGGGTCCTGCGCGAAACGACATCCAGCTGGCACCGGGAGTCCAGTCCGAACGCGCCGCCACGGCGCCCATGCCCGCGGCAAGATAGGAGAGCGGCAGCGTCGCCAGCGGCGTGACGGCCGCGTTGGGCGTGACCTCCAGAAAGACCATCCAGGGGTCACCCTGACCATAGTTCTGGGTGGCCGTACTGATGGCCAGCCGATATTGATTCAGCACGCTCACCTGGCTGGAATTCCAGTAGGCCAGCTCACCGAGGATCTGCTGGAACATGCCTATCTGTGTCGTACCCGGTGGCTGCGCGGTGGTGTTCGAATGATTGGTATCGCGGTCATCGAAGTAGGCCAGCGAGGGCCAGGTGAAGTGCATCGCAAAGTTGGCGCTATCGAGCGGATAGCTGTAGCCGGCGCCGGCATGGATCAGATCCTGGCCTGTTGCCGTTTTTACTTCACGCGCCGGCAGGCTCATGTTGAGAATGGCGCCGGGCGCGTAGTTGGCAAAGCCTTCAGGCCAGCCACCGCCGGCAAGATGTTTTGCGTAGTACGGCTGCACTTTCAGACCAAACTGCTGGGTAATCCAGTCGCTCCACTCAGCCGGACCGGCGGGATTTTCGTCGTAAGTGGCAAGCGCGATGGCTGCTTTGGCGTGAAAGTAGCCTGCGTAGTAATTGCTCTGCGGATGGACATACTCGAAGTAGGAGCAGCCGCCGGGAAGCTCGAAAGATGTGATCCAGGCGTTGGCCGTGGTGTATACCTGCGCGCGCTGCGCGGTACTCAGAAGCTCGTAGAGCCAGTCATAACCCAGACCGAATCCGACCCCGTAGTTGCGCATGACATAGCCGTCATCCGTACACGGATCTTCGCCCTGATTCCCGCTGCCCGCGGTGAACGGCGTGGACATCTTCATCAGGATATCGACCGCCTTGGCACCATAGGGCGCTGCGGCTGACGGGTTGCTCGTTTTCAAAACCTGATAGCACATGGCCTCGTCAAGCAGGGCCGGCAGGTAAGTATTTCCCTGGTATCCCTGACCCAGATCGGGCAAGTCGGGATAGGGCGTCCCGGTCGGGTACAGCACCGCGCCGCCGATGAACGAGTCACAGCTGGCCTTGAGCACACGCCACTGCGCCGTATTGGACATCGCTCGTTGACGCAGGGTCGCAAGGGTCGCGCCATCCAGAATCAGGCGCGGGTGCGCAGCGAGATTGATCGCCAGTGCTGGCGCGACCGATCCTGTACTGTGCGCCGAGGCTTCGGCCGCGACGGCTTCCTGAGTTTTCGAACAGGCCTGAAGAGAAAAAAGACCGAGAACGAGAAAGCCGCCGATGGCCGCAACATCCGCCCCGCACATGCTGCCTTTTCGTCGATTCCTTGCAAGAAATCTTTCGACGAACCTCACCTGCGTGCGCCCCGTCTCATGGAGGCATACCGGGCCAGGGGAGGGCGAATCTTGCGGCAATGTTTGTCGGACGTGCGACATGGCAACTCCACGGAATTTGATGGCGCAACGAAGATCTCTGGCATCTGCCGCTCTGCACGTGCATCTCGCCCCTTACGCCACCGTAGCTTACGCTCAAAAGCCCTGCCTTACCGGGCACCGCGCCCAAACAAGACAACCTCGACGGTCTGAATCAGGATCAAAAGGTCGAACATGAGATTGTGATTCTTGACGTAGTAGAGGTCATATTTGAGCTTTTCGACGGCATCGGCTTCCGAGGCTCCGTACGGGTAACGGAGCTGCGCCCAGCCGGCGAGGCCCGGCTTAAGGCAGTGGCGTAATTCGTAATAGCGAATTTTCTTGCCCAGATCGACGACAAACTGCGGTCGCTCAGGGCGTGGACCAATGAAACTCATCTCGCCCTTGAGCACATTCCACAGCTGCGGCAGCTCGTCGAGGCGCACCTTGCGCGTAAACCGACCTACTCGGGTGACGCGATCGTCGTCCTTGTTCGCCCACCTGGCTATGCCATCGAGCTCGGCATCGGTTCGCATGCTGCGAAACTTGATCAGCTTGAAGGTCTTGCCGCGCGCACCTACGCGCTCCTGGCGATACAGAATGGGCTGACCGGGGCCGGATTCCAGCCGAATGGCCAGGACCACCATCAGCATGAATGGCCAAGTCAGCAGCAGCACGAGCGCAGCGATGAACAGATCCGAGCAGCGCTTGCTCAATCGGCGCAACGGCGTGGCGTCGAACCCGCCGGAAAAGACCAGCCAGGAGGGATCCGTCAGGGAAAGCTGCACGCGGCCGGACTCGCGCTCGAAAAAAGTGGCCAGGTCGGTGATGTCCACGCCAAGCTGCCGGCACTCGAGCAGATCCTCCATGGGCAGACCACCGCGGCGATCATCAACCCCCACGACAATCTCGTCGACACGTTCGCGCTGCACCCATTGCGACAACGAAGTCTCTGGGCTCACCAGATATTGCGCGGGCACGCGGGGCGTTTCTCCCGATCGCGGCACAAAGCCCAGCAGGATGAATCCTCGGCGATCCGATTGGCGGCGCATGCGGTTATGAATCTGCTCCGCACGCTTGCCCGCGCCCAGCACAAGCACCCGGCGCTGAAACAACTTGTTATCCAGCAGCCGCAAAGAAGCAGCGCGAAACGCGGTAACAAGAATGAAGCCGAGCGCCAGCGCGATGCCCACAACACCGCGACCCACGTAGGCCTGAGGTATCAGGTAATAAAGCACAAACAAACCCAGACAGCCGAGCACAAAGCCCACCGCCTGCCTAGCCAGCAATCCAAACCAGCTGGTGCGCATGTGCGACTGGTATTGGCCCAGCGCCACCATGCCCATCAGCATGACCACCGCAAAGGCGAGCGAGCGCTCCGGCAGGTTCTTGGACACCAGCGCCAGATCAGCCGGTTGCCCTAGGTAGCGTAAGTACATCGCCAGATTTAGTGAAATTGCCAGCAGCAGCAATTCCACCGACACCAGCAGCAATAGCCAGCGATTGGCCTGCCTGCGTAGAAAGCGGAGCATACAATTCAGCCTTGAGGTCACCACCCCAGGCCCGCTCGTCTGACGGGTTTTCGGCGCTTACATGGTCACATTTCCGGCGCCCGGGTCGCCGATTACTACTCCAAATGTACACAAAATACAATATATATTCATCACACTTTGGAAAAAGCTCAATCGAATCAAGCGTCACTCGCGGCCATGCCCCGGCAGATTTCCGAAATTTGTCGCCGAACAGGCCTGCACTGTCTACCAAATTCGGCGACGTCTGGCGGGTCACAATTTTCAAAAAAAACCCGCCTTCAGGCGGGTTCTTTCACTGCAGCCGCCGCGCAGGCGAGACCACGCGACTCAGAGAATGTACACGAACATGAAAAGCCCGAGCCAGACCACGTCGACGAAGTGCCAGTACCAGGCCACCGCCTCGAAACCAAAGTGATGCTGCTTGTTGAAATGGCCTTTCAACACGCGGAACCAGATGACTGCCAGCATGATCGTGCCGAGCGTCACATGCAGGCCATGGAACCCGGTCAGCAGGAAAAACGTCGAGCCGTAGACGCCGCTGTGCATGGTCAGGTTCAGTTCGCGGTACGCCTCGATGTACTCGTGCGCCTGAAAATTCAGGAACAGCGCGCCCAAAAGCACGGTGAGGCCCAGAAACACTAGAATCTTGCCGCGATGCCCGGCCCGCAGCGCGTGGTGAGCAATCGTCACGGTAACACTGGACGACAGCAGGATCAGGGTATTGAGCAGCGGCAGGCCCCAGGCCGGCACGGTGCGGAACGCCCCGCCGATATGCTGCGGGCCATTGCCGGCGTTGGAACCCCACGACGCCGCATAGTCGCTCCACAGGAACTCATGCGTCAGCACACCGTGCCCTTCGCCACCGAGCCACGGCAGCGAGAACATGCGGATATAGAACAGCGCGCCGAAGAAAGCCGCGAAAAACATCACCTCGGAAAAGATGAACCACATCATGCCCATGCGGAACGAGGTATCGACCTGATCGTTGTAGCTACCAGCCTGCGACTCGTTGATTACCGAACGGAACCAGCCAAAGAACATGCCCAGCACGCCGATTACGCCGACGATGAGCACCGTCTTGCCGAAGCCGGAATCGCCCGGCGGCGCGTTGAGCCAGTGCGCGGCACCGAACATGGTGGTGAACATGACCACCGCAGCCACGAAAGGCCAGTAGCTCTTGTTCGGAATGAAATACGCGTCGTGCGACTGACCCATGGTTGAAACCCCGTGGACTTCTCTTGATGACTTTACCCCGCGTGGTAGCGCGGGGAACTGCAAACTTATCGGACGCTATCGGCGACCGAGGATAACCTGCCACTGCGACGATATGGCTACTTCATCAGCACGATCTGGATAAACGACAGCAGGAAAAACGCCACGACGACCGACACCAGGATGGTCACCGTGCGCCGCACACCTTTACGGCGCTTCTCGATTTCGGCACTGGTGAGTACGGGCGTCATGCGTGGTGGCTTGCCGATCAATCGTTGACGTGGCCGTGCGCGAGATCTTCATCGCGGATCACCGGCGGCACATCGAAGGTATGGAATGGCGCCGGCGACGGCACCGTCCACTCCAGACCCTTGGCACCTTCCCAAACGCGGTCGGTGGCCTTTTTCTTGGAGAACCACACGGCATGCACCAGCACGCCCAGGAAGATCAGCTGCGAGGCGCCGAAGAGGAAGCCGCCGATCGAGCTGATCATGTTGAAGTTGGCGAACGCCACGTTGTAGTCGGGGATGCGGCGCGGCATGCCGGCCAGACCCAGGAAGTGCTGCGGGAAGAACAGCACGTTGACCCAGATCACGCTGTTCCAGAAATGCATCTTGCCCCAGAACTCGCTGTACATATGGCCGCTCCACTTCGGCAGCCAGTAATAGGTTGCCGAGATGATCGCGAACAGCGCGCCGGTGACCAGCACGTAGTGGAAATGCGCCACCACGAAGTAGGTGTCGTGATACTGGAAGTCCGCCGGCACCAGCGCCAGCATCAGGCCGGAGAAGCCGCCGATGGTGAACAGGATCACGAAGGCGATGGCGAACAGCATCGGCGTTTCGAAGGTCATCGAGCCGCCCCACATGGTGCTGACCCAGTTGAACACCTTCACCCCAGTCGGCACCGCAATCAGCATGGTGGCATACATGAAGAAGATCTCGGCGCCCATCGGCAGGCCGACGGCAAACATGTGATGCGCCCACACGATGAACGACAGGAAGGCGATCGAGGCAATCGCAAACACCATCGCCTTGTAGCCGAAGATCGGCTTGCGCGCGAAGGTCGGAATCACCTCGGAGATAATGCCGAAGGCCGGCAGAATCATGATGTAGACCTCGGGATGCCCGAAGAACCAGAAAATATGTTGATACAAGACGGGGTCACCGCCGCCGCCCGGGTTGAAGAAGTTGGTGCCGAAGTACTTGTCGGTCAGCAGCATCGTCACCGCACCGGCCAGCACCGGCATTACTGCGATCAGCAGGAACGCCGTGATCAGCCAGCTCCACACGAACACCGGCATCTTCAGCAGATCCATGCCGGGCGCGCGCATGTTGAGAATGGTGGCAATGATGTTGATCGCGCCCATGATCGAGCTGATGCCCATCAGATGCACAGCAAAAACCACGTAGGCCAGCGAGCTGCTCTGCAGCGACAGCGGCGGGTACATCGTCCAGCCGCCGGCCGGGCCACCGCCGGGCAGGAACAGCGTGGACAGCAGCAAGATGAAGGCGAACGGCATGATCCAGAACGACAGGTTGTTCATGCGCGGCAGCGCCATGTCCGGCGCGCCGACCATCAGCGGAATCATCCAGTTACCGAGGCCGACGAAAGCCGGCATGATCGCGCCGAAAATCATCACCAGCGCATGCAGCGTGGTCATCTGGTTGAAGAAGTACGGCTGCACCAGCTGCAGGCCCGGTTTGAACAGTTCGGCGCGGATCACCATGGCGAAACTGCCGCCGATGAAGAACATCACCAGGGCAAACACCAGATAAAGCGTGCCGATGTCCTTGTGGTTGGTGGACATGCACCAGCGCTGGAAGAAACTCTTCGGCGCGCCGTGGTGATCATCGTGGTGATCATGGGTGGCTGCGTGGGACATGGGCTTGACCTCAACCTGATGGGAATGCGACGACGTGGATGACGTGTGCGAAAGCGTGTTTACAAAAGCGACGTTCAGCCCTGCTTGGCGACCGGGGTTTTAGCTGCTGCGGACACCGGCGCAATCTGCGCCGTCTTCGGCGCAGCAGCGCTCCCTGACGATGCCGGGGCAGCAGGCGGCGGATTGGCCTTCGCCTGCTCGTCAGCCAGCCACTTGGCGAAATCCGGTTTGGACTTGGCCACCACGACGATCGGCATGAAGCCGTGATCCTGGCCGCACAGTTCGGCGCACTGGCCGCGGTAGATGCCAGGTTCCTTGATGTTGGTCCATGCCGCATTGACGATGCCAGGAATCGCGTCGAGCTTCCAGCCCAGCGCCGGCACCCACCACGAATGGATCACGTCGGCGCCGGTGATGACGAAGCGGATCTTGGTGCCGACCGGTACGACCAGCGGCTTGTCGACATTCAGCAGATAAGTGCTTTCGTCGCCGACCTTCACCGCATAAGGATCCATGCCCGAACCGAGCTGGCGGGTCTGGTCGCTCTGCGTGTCGAGCTTGGACATGAAGCCGACCTTGCTGATCGGCTTGCCCAGATAATCCACGTAGTCGTAGCGCCACTTCCACTGATAGCCGGTGACCTTGACGGTCATCTGCGAGCCGGTGGTATCGGCCCAGGACGTGATGCCGCCGGTGGCGAAGTAAGCCAGCGTGATCAGAATGATCACGGGAATCGTCGTCCAGATGATTTCCAGCTTGGTGTTGTGCGACCACTTTTCGGCGACCGCGCCGCGCGATTTGCGGAAGCGGAACATCGCGATGAACATCGCGCCGAACACCAGGATGCCGATCACGACGCACACGCCGAACGACCAGTTGTTCAGCTCGTAAGGTACGTGCGACCAGGTCGAACCGCCCGGCGACATGTTCAATTGGTACGGCGCCGGGTCCGCGCTGGCCGCGCTGCCGAACAGCGCTGCTGCAAGGGCCGTCGCTGCCGTGAATGATCGCCTGATGCTGCCAGATGTCATGTGTTAGACCTTTGATGAACCTACATGCGCGACTGGTCGTTGATCGTGGCCAGCAGCACCCTGAGTTTCTTTGACAGCTCGACGCGTTCCTGCTCTCCCAGAAAAACGCCGATCTCCATTTCGCGCCCGTGCGATGTCAGCAGCAGGCGATGACGACCGTTACCCGGCTTCAGCAGCACGCGCACCCAGTACGACTGGAATTGCATGCAGCGGCGACTTGGCAGCAGCTGCACCTCCAGCGACGTCGCGTCGATGGTGATGCGCTCGCTGCGATCGCCGGCCCGCCAGGCCACGCTCAACGCACACGCCACGGCCACGGATTCCACCAGGGCGAACAGCGGAGCAAACACATTGCCCTGCCATGCACCCAGTCCCGCCGTCGTCAGCGCCAGTACCGCCAGCACCCCGATCAGTCGACGCATGCCTCGACGGCTGAGCGAGCGATTGGGCTTGAGCCACATCGTCACGCCCAGCAAATGGTCGGCAACCGGTCGAAGCACGATCATGAGGATCCAGCGTGCCAGTAACGTCGGGATGATAGGCCCCGGCGCGGCAGCGGGCAACAATGCAGCACCAGTCATTTGTGAAATGACCCGCGCACGCAGCTCTGGAGTCCTTGCGCACGGCACCGCGCGACGCTTGAATTAGCCTGGACGGTGAAACTGCAGAGCGGTGCCTTATCGCCGGGGATGCGCCCGGATGACGCACGCAAAACGCGATGGCCAGCGTACAATCCCGCGCTCCCCTCCGCCTGCGCGGATTCTTTAGAAAAGCCCGTGACCCAGCCTATTCTCAGCTCCGAACTGCCCGGCGATCCGTCGCCTGCGCGTGCGCGCATCACTGCCGCCTGGCTGCGCGACGAAACCGAAGCGGTCAACGACCTGCTCGCCCAGGCCAGCCTGCCGCCGACCGAACGCGAAAAAGTCATCGACGTGGCCGCCGATCTGGTCAGCCGGGTGCGCCGGCGCGCCAAGGACCAGAGCGTGGTCGAGTCCTTCATGCGCCAGTACGACCTGTCCAGCGAGGAAGGCGTGCTGCTGATGTGCGTGGCCGAGGCGCTGCTGCGCATTCCGGACAAGGCCACCGCCGACAAGCTGATCCGCGACAAGCTCGGCGACGCCAACTGGAAAAAACATCTGGGTCAGAGCGAGTCGGTCTTCGTCAACGCCTCCACCTGGGGACTGATGCTGACCGGGCATCTGGTCAACCTGGCCGAAGAAACCCGCCATGACGTGACCAGCGCGCTGCGCCGCTTGGTCGGCCGCGCCGGCGAGCCGGCGATCCGGCTGGCGGTGCGCCAGGCCATGCGCATCATGGGCCACCAGTTCGTGATGGGCCGCACCATCGACGAGGCGCTGGATCGCAGCGCGAAGAAGGAGCATGCGGTTTATCGCTATTCCTACGACATGCTGGGCGAGTCGGCTCTGACCAGCGCCACCGCCGAGCGCTACCAGCAGGATTACCGCGACGCCATCGCCGCCATCGGTCGGCGCGGCCCGTTTGCCAACCACACCGACGCGCCGTCGATCTCGGTAAAGCTGTCCGCACTGCACCCGCGCTATGAGGTCGCCAAGCGCGAGCGCGCCCGCCGCGAACTGACCGAAAAGCTGCTCGAACTCGCGCAGCTGGCGATGAAGTACGGCATCGCACTGTCGGTCGACGCCGAGGAAGCCGATCGTCTCGAGCTGTCGCTGGACATCATCGGCGACGTCTTCGCGCATCCGTCGCTGCAGGGCTGGAACGGGCTGGGCATCGTGGTGCAGGCGTACGCCAAGCGCACGCCGTTCGTGATCGACTGGCTGATCGAGACCGCCCGCGCCGCCAACCGCCGCTGGTATGTGCGCCTGGTCAAGGGCGCCTACTGGGACGCCGAGATCAAGCGCGCGCAGGAAAACGGCCTGCCCGGCTATCCGGTATTCACCCGCAAGCCGAATACCGACGTGTCCTACCTGGCCTGCGCGCGGCGCCTGTTCGGCGCCGGCAGCGACCTGATCTACCCGCAGTTCGCCACCCACAACGCGCACACCATCGCGGCGATCCATCGCCTGGCGCAGGGGCGGCCGTACGAAAACCAGCGCCTGCACGGCATGGGCACCGATCTTTACGCCGAGGTGATCGGCCCACAGAACTTGAACGTTCCCTGCCGCGTCTACGCGCCGGTGGGCACACACGAGGACCTGCTGCCGTACCTGGTCCGCCGCCTGCTCGAGAACGGCGCTAATACCAGCTTCGTCAACCGCGTGGTGGACGAGAGCGTGCCGGTGCGCGAGCTGGTCGCCGATCCGTGCGAAACGGTTCGGTCCTTCACTTCGATCCCGCACCCGCGCATCCCGCTGCCGGTGAATCTCTACGGTGAGAATGCCGCGCTGGCGCCGCATTCCAATGCTATTTCCAGGAAGAATTCCATGGGCGTCAACTTTGCCAACGACAACGAACTCAAGGCCCTGGCCGACGCGGTGAATGCCCACGCCGGCCCGTGGAAAGCTGGCCCGCTGGTGCCCGGCGCCAACGCCAGCGGCCCGACCGTGACGGTGACCAATCCGGCCGACCGCCGGCAGACCGTGGGCAGCTACGTCAGCGCCGACAGCGCGACGGTCGACCAGGCCATCGCCAGTGCCGCCGCCGCGCAGCCGGGTTGGGATCGCCTGCCGGCGGCCAGCCGCGCCGCGATTCTCGAGCACGCGGCCGACCAGCTCGAGGCGCGCCGCGCGGAGTTCGTCGCGCTGTGCGTGCGCGAGGCCGGCAAGAGCCTGCCCGACGCGATCGCCGAAATCCGCGAGGCGGCCGATTTTCTGCGCTACTACGCCACCATGGCGCGCCGGCTGTTCGGCCAGCCCGAGCAGCTGCCCGGCCCGACCGGCGAGAGCAACCAGCTGTTCCTCCATGGCCGCGGTGTGTTCGTCTGCATCAGCCCGTGGAATTTCCCGCTGGCGATCTTCCTCGGCCAGGTCAGCGCCGCGCTGGCCGCCGGCAATGCGGTCATCGCCAAGCCGGCCGAACAGACCACCCTGATCGGCCACCTGGCCGTGCAGCTGCTGCATGCCGCCGGCGTGCCCGCCGACGTGCTGCAGTATCTGCCCGGTGACGGCGCCACCGTCGGCGCCGCACTCACGAAAGACCCGCGCATCGCCGGCGTCGCCTTCACCGGCTCGACCGACACGGCCTGGGCGATCAACCGTTCGCTGGCCGCGCGCAACGCCGCCATCGCCACCCTGATCGCCGAAACCGGCGGGCAGAACGCGATGATTGCCGACTCCTCCGCCCTGCCCGAGCAGATCGTCAAGGACGTGATCGCCTCGGCCTTCCAGTCCGCTGGCCAGCGCTGCTCGGCCGCGCGCATCCTGTTCGTGCAGGAAGACATCGCCGACAAGGTCGTCGCCATGCTCGCCGGCGCGATGGGCGAGCTGACGGTCGGCGACCCCGGCCAGCTCAGCACCGACGTCGGCCCGGTGATCGACGAGGACGCGCGCAAGCTGCTGGTCGACCACGCCGCGCGAATGGACCGCGAAGCGAAAAAGATCGGCGAAGTGAAACTGGATGCCGCCGTCACCGACCACGGCACCTTCTTCGCCCCGCGCGCCTACGAGATCGCCTCGCTCGACGTGCTGCAGCGCGAAGTGTTCGGCCCGATCCTGCACCTGATCCGCTGGAAGGGCAGCGAGCTGGAGAAGGTCGTCGCGCAGATCAACGCCACCGGCTACGGCCTCACGTTGGGCATCCACAGCCGCATCGACGACACCATCGACTACATCAGCAGCCATGCCCGCGTCGGCAACTGCTACGTCAACCGCAACCAGATCGGCGCGGTGGTCGGCGTGCAGCCGTTCGGCGGCGAAGGCCTGTCCGGTACCGGCCCGAAGGCCGGCGGCCCGCACTACCTGCTGCGCTTCGCCAACGAGCGCACGCTCACCGTCAACACCACGGCGGCGGGTGGCAACGCCTCGCTGCTGACCATCGGCGAATAAGCAAACCTTCGCCGGGAAACAGGGCGTCGGGGCCAAAGGCTTCGGCGCCTTTTCTTTGGGCCCGCGCAAATGCTGCTGTGCAACCGCAGCGACGCCGGCGGTGTGCTACAGATAACGCCTCCAGTAACGCCTCCAACCTAGCGAGAACGACCGATGAGTCTCACCGACGCCAGCCTTGCCGACCGCCTGCAGCAGCTGCGCGCCGCGCACGCGAAAGACCCGACGCCAGCGTGGCCGGCCCGCGCCAACCGGCTGCGCGCGCTGGAGACCATGCTCAACGAGCAGCGCCACGCGTTTGCCGCGGCGATCAGCGCCGACTTCGGCCAGCGGCCCACCGAAGAAACCGATCTGCTGGAATTTTTCCCCAGCCTGTCCGCCGTGCGCCACGCGCTGAAGAAAGGCCGCGGCTGGATGCGTCCGCAGCGCTCGCTGCCGGGCCTGACGTTTCTGCCGGCGCGCAACGAGATGATTCCGCAGCCGCTCGGCGTGATCGGCATCATCGTGCCGTGGAACTACCCGCTCTATCTGGCCATCGGCCCGCTGGTCGACGCGCTGGTCGCGGGCAATCGCGCCATGGTGAAAATGAGCGAATTCACGCCGGGCTTTTCGGCGCTGTTCGCCGAGCAGATCGCCAAGTACTTTCGGCCCGACGAAGTCACGGTGGTTACCGGCGATGCCGACGTGGCGCAGGCGTTTTCGTCGCTGCCGTTCGACCATCTGCTGTTCACCGGCTCCACCGCGGTGGGCCACCACGTGATGCGTGCTGCCGCCGCCAACCTGACGCCGGTGACGCTGGAGCTG
>CBAAAD010000039.1:0-12934 GCA_964658785.1 uncultured Methylobacterium sp. | reverse complement strand
GCCGCCGGCCTGCAGATATTCCTGCAGCCGGGTTTTGGCGTCCTTGGAAGATCGACGCAATGCGCTCACGCGCTCACCAAAAAGGCCGCGCAGCACATCGCGACAGGCATCGAACCCACCATCCAGATAAACCGCTGCGATGAGTGCCTCGAAAGCATCGGCGAGAATCGAATCGCGGCGAAATCCGCCGCTCTTCAACTCGCCGGTGCCGAGTTTCAGATCGTCGCCCAGCGAGAGCTCTCGCGCCACGGCCGCCAGCGCCTGCCCGTTGACCAGCTGCGCGCGCAGCCGCGACAGTTCGCCCTCGCTGGCCTTGGGGTGAACCTCGAACAGCAGCTCGGCGATGACTGCGCCCAGCAGCGCGTCGCCCAGAAACTCCAGTCGCTCGTTGTTCGGCTTGCCGGCGCTGCGGTGGGTCAGCGCCAGCTGCGCCAGCGCCGGGTCGCGAAAACGATAGGACAGCTGCAGCATTTACTGGCCTACGTTGCCCTGCAGCGGCACGCTCTTGTTGAAGTGCAGCAGAAAGTCGATGTTGTACATGAACGGAATTTTCTTGTCGTAATCGACGTTGAGCGTGTTGCCGCCGCCCGCATCGCGCTTGATGGTGATGTCCGTCGGCTTGATGGTGGCATCGTCCACGTACTGAAAGCCCAGCTTGAACATCAGGTCGCGGCGGATATCGTCCAGCGTCTTGCCGTTGGTGCCGGCGGTGGCGATCTGGTTCATCGCCTTGCTTACGCCCATCGCCTCGGAGTACGACGGAAACAGCTTCATGGCCATGAAGGCAAAAAAGCCCACGACGATGATGATGATCAAAAATCCGATCAGAGTGACGCCCGACTGCTTCGATTTCATAGTCCCCTCACTATGCCGCCTGATGGCGTGCCTGTTGTCTGGAGTTGCGTGTTGAAAGTGTGGCTCGATAAAAATCCAGCCAAAAAGCCAGAAAACTGCCCGCGCTTGTTCGTCATTCCCTTTAATACCCGAAGGGGTCGCCAGCGTTGCTGACCCACTTCTCACGCCAGCGGATTCTCGCACGGTCAGCCGACTTGTGTTGGGTCGGCAGACCGCTCACGTGGCCAGACGCATCGAGGTGCGATAAGGCAGCCTAGTGAATCAGCGTGCCGATGCGCGAAAAATCCACGCCGCCGGTGTGCAGGCCCTTCCAGCTCATCCAGATCAGAAACGCCTTGCCGGCCAGGTTCTTCTCCGGCATGCAGCCCCACCAGCGGCTGTCCAGGCTGTTTTCACGATCGTCGCCCATCACGATGTAGCAGCCCTGTGGAACCAGCGACGGCACCTTGGAATTGGGGATCGAACGGGTCGGCATACGCATCGGCATGCGTGCGATCAAATGATCGCGCGTGCCGAGATGTTCGTTCCAAATCGTCGCGTCGAAATTCAGCAGCTGGGCATCTTCTTCCCGCTGTGGATTGCCCTTGAACGGACCGATCTCATCGTCAATCACGGGCTTGCCGTTGATGACGATCTGGCTGTCGTGCACTTCGATCGTGTCACCCGGCAAACCGATCACGCGCTTGATCCAGTTCTGGCTCTGCACCGGCAGGTGCGGCGTCGGGCAGGCGTCGTCCGGGCCGAGTGCGGGCTCGCCGTCTTCGCCGCCGCCCACGCGGATCATCTGACCGCTCTCGTCCTTGCACAGGTAGCCGGGGAATCGGAACACCACCACGTCGCCACGCTTGGGTTCACCCACGCTGAGAAACTTGGTGTTGAAGGCCGGCATGCGCAGGCCATACGCAAACTTGTTGACCAGGATGAAGTCACCCACGTCCAGCGTTGGCATCATCGAGCCGGAGGGAATGCGGAAGGGCTCGGCCACGAACGAACGCAGCAGCAGCACCACCAGCACCACCGGAAACAGCGAACGCGCCCAGTCCACCGCCACCGGATCGGTGTACTCGGTGCCGGCGGCATCGAGGCGCGCCTTGCGCTTTTTGTACAGAAACAGGCGATCCAGGCCCCACACCACGCCGAACAGCACGGTGAGGCCAAGCAGAATCGCCGAAAAATCAAAATCCATGGAGTGCTCCAGATGGGACGGGGAACAGGGAACGGAAAATGGGGAACAAACGGAGCGACGCGCCGGGCTTTGCCTTGTCCGTTTCCGCTTTCCCGCAGCTAGCTCCCCAAAGCATTATTTATCTACCCTAAGCACCGCAAGAAAGGCTTCCTGCGGAATTTCCACGCGCCCGACCTGCTTCATGCGCTTCTTGCCTTCCTTCTGCTTTTCCAGAAGCTTCTTTTTGCGGCTCACGTCGCCGCCGTAGCACTTGGCCAGCACGTTCTTGCGCAGCGCTTTGACGGTGGAGCGCGCAATGATCTGCGCGCCCACGGCCGCCTGGATCGCCACGTCGAACTGCTGGCGCGGAATCAGGTCTTTCATGCGCTCGACCAGCTCGCGGCCTTTGCGGTCGGCGTGGCTGCGGTGCAGGATCAGGCTCAGCGCGTCGACGCGGTCGCCGTTGATCAGCACGTCGGTGCGCACGAACGGGCCGGCTTCGAAGCGCTCGAAGTGATAGTCCATCGACGCATAGCCGCGCGACACGGATTTGAGCCGATCAAAAAAATCCATCACGACTTCGGCCAGCGGCATTTCGTAGACGATCTGCACCTGCGTGGCCAGATACTGGATCGAGCGCTGCACGCCGCGCTTGTCCTGGCACAACGTAACGATGTTGCCGATGTACGCTTCAGGGGTGAGGATGCTGGCCACGATGATCGGCTCGCGGATTTCCTGCACCTGCGGCGACGACGGCAGCTTGGACGGGTTGTCCAGCATCATGATGGTGCCGTCGGTTTTCAGGATCTCGTAGATCACGGTGGGCGCGGTGGTGATCAGATCGAGATCGTATTCGCGCTCCAGCCGCTCCTGCACGATTTCCATATGCAGCATGCCGAGAAACCCGCAGCGGAAGCCAAAGCCCATCGCCTCGGACGACTCCGGCTCGAAGAACAGCGCGGCATCGTTGAGGCGCAGCTTGTCCAGCGCTTCGCGCATCGCCGGGTAATCGTCGGAGGACACCGGAAACAGCCCGGCGAACACGCGCGGCTGCATGTGCTGGAAGCCCGGCAGCGCCTTGTCGGCCGGCTTGCCCGCATGGGTCAGCGTGTCGCCGACCGGCGCGCCGTGCACGTCCTTGATCGAGGCGTTGATCCAGCCGACTTCGCCGGCGCCCAGATGATCGAGCTTCTTGCGCTTGGGCGTGAATACGCCGACGTCGCCGACTTCGTGCGTACGGCCGGTCGACATCACCAGCAGCTTGTCGCCGGGGCGAATCTCGCCCTGCATCACGCGCACGAGCGAAACCACGCCCAGGTAATTGTCGAACCACGAGTCGATGATCAGCGCCTGCAGCCGGTCGGTGTCGCGCGGCTTCGGCGGCGGGATGCGGGCGATGATCGCTTCCAGCACCTCGACCACGTTGAGGCCGGTCTTGGCGCTGATCGCCACCGAGTCGGTGGCATCGATGCCGATCACGGCCTCGATCTCGAGCTTCACTTTTTCGATGTCGGCCGTCGGCAGATCGATCTTGTTGAGCACAGGAATCACTTCCAGCCCCTGCTCCACCGCGGTGTAGCAGTTGGCGACCGACTGCGCCTCGACGCCCTGCGCCGCGTCGACCACCAGCAGCGCGCCTTCGCACGCGGCCAGCGAGCGGCTGACCTCGTAGGAAAAATCCACGTGGCCGGGCGTGTCGATGAAATTGAGCTGATAGGTTTTGCCGTCGCGCGCCGTGTACGGCAACGACACCGACTGCGCCTTGATGGTGATGCCGCGCTCGCGCTCGATCGGGTTGTTGTCCAGCACCTGCGCTTCCATCTCGCGGTCGGCCAGGCCGCCGCAGAGCTGGATGATGCGATCGGCCAGCGTCGACTTGCCGTGGTCGATATGGGCGATGATGGAGAAGTTGCGGATCAATTCCATGGAGCGCTGGCGGCCTGTCGAACGGAGGTCTGCCGCCACGCGCGGCGCGCAGGCAGCGCACCACCGACGGGTGATGCTAACCCGGCATTATCGCACGGAACTTGTCTCCCCGGCCGCGGGGGCGCGGCTGAGTTTTGGGTCTATTGCTTAACGGGCGCGAGCGGCGGCCCCGGCATCGAACCGGAAGCCGCCGCACGAATACGGCACTTACTTGGCGTCAGGAACGGTCAAGCCGATGAACTGGCTCTGGTCGCCTCGCCGCACCAGCAGCAGCACCGTATCGCCCGGCTTCAAGCCCTTTGTGGCGGCCTGGAACGCCGCGGTGCTGCCGATCCGCTGCTGGTTCACCATCAAAATGACGTCGCCCTGCTGCAGGCCGGCACTGGCCGCCGCGCGCCCGCTGATGCCACCGATCTGAACGCCTTCGCCGGCTTTCAGCCCAAGCTGCTGGCGCGTGGCCGCATCGATGTTCTGCACCGAGAGGCCGAGCGCGGTGGCGCCCGATGGCGTAGACGAAGACCCGCCATCGGACGCGCTCGACAAGGCCTTGTCATCACGCGGAGCGGCGCCCACGACCACCGGAATGGTTATTTTCTTGCCGTCACGAATGATGTCCAGCGTTGCCCTGGTGCCAGGCTTGGTCAAACCGACCAGCGGCGGCAAGTCCGGCGCCTGATTGATGGGCTGACCGTTGTATCCGACGATGACGTCGCCCTGCTGCACGCCAGCCTTGCCGGCCGCGCTGCCGGCATCGACGTCGGAAACAATGGCGCCGTTCGCATTGGGCAGCTTCAGCGCCTTGACCACATCGTCGCTCAGCGGACCCACGTGCACGCCAAGCTGGCCGCGGGTGACAAAGCCGTGCGCCTTGATCTGCTCGACCGCGCTCATCGCCACATCGATCGGGATCGAAAACGCCACGCCCTGATAGCCGCCGGTGCTGGAGTAGATCTGCGAATTGACGCCGACCACCTGGCCCTGCAGGTTGAACAGCGGACCGCCGGAATTGCCGCGGTTGATCGGCACGTCGGTCTGGATAAACGAGGTGTACGGCTGGTCGGCGCTGCCCAGATTGCGCCCGACCGCGCTGACGATGCCCTGGGTCACGGTGTAATCGAAACCGAACGGCGAGCCGATGGCCAGCACCCACTGGCCGGCCTTGAGCGTGCGCGAATCGCCGATGCTGACCGTCGGCAGGTTATCGCCGTCGCTGATCTTCAGCACTGCGATATCGTATTTCGGATCGGTGCCGACGACCTTGGCCGTAAAGGTGCGCCGATCCTGCAGGCGCACGGTCACCTCGTCGGCGCCGTCGACGACATGGTTGTTGGTCAACACGTAGCCGTCGCGCGAAATGATGAAACCCGAACCCAGCGAGGTGTGCTTCTGGTCTTCCGGCGAGGGCATCATTGGCATGCCGAAGAAGCGTCGGAACATTTCGGCCTGCGGATCGTCCGGCGTGCCGTCCTGATCGGGAGTTTGCTGACCGGACTGATCCGGCGAGGTGCGCGACGGCTTGCGGGTTTTGCCGGTGTATTTCGCTTCGACGTGCACCACCGCCGGCGCGTTTTTCTCGACAATGCCGGTGAAGTCCGGCAAGCCGCCAACAGCGCCTGGCGTCGCCTGTGCCTGGACGCCGGTAGCCAGCGCAAGGCTCAACGAGACGCCGCACGCCAGAGTGCGCAAGACGGAAAGATTCATGACTCCTCCTTCGTGGAAAGGTTATGGCTGAGGGTTGGATTGGGTTGAAACTTTGAAAAGCCTGTTGACCGGCGGCAGGCCGAACGATTCGCCCGACCTCCTCACTGTCGGTTACCGGTCGCCCCAGGAAGTACGGCGACACATAAAAAAACCATCGACCCGATGGGAGCCGATGGCTTATGCGATGGTCGCTCTGACAGCTGCACCGGTCACCGGCGAACGAACGGGCTCAGCGCACTGCCGCCGCGGCCTGGCGGGGAGGATTCTGTGAGATGGGCTGCTGCTGTGGATCGAGCAACAGCAGGTAGCTACCGTCTTTGTTGTTCAAGGTGCGATAGCGGTGCATCAGCGGATAGGCCGAAAGCCGATTGCTGCCGTAAACCGGCTGATTGCCGCCCGGAAACATATCGCTGGTGGCGGAGGCCTGCTGGCTCAGCATGCCTGCCGAATTACCGCTCAGCCACGACGGCACCGTCGCAGGAATGGCGGACTTGACTATCGGCATGGCGTCGGCAACGGCACTGCTGTTCGTTCGCTGACTTGGTGCGCTCGCCGTGCGGCCAACCTCCTCCGTCGTCGGCTGACCGATCATCAGCGCTGCGGCTGCAACGCTGGCGGCGATGGCGCCGCCAGCGGACCAGCGCAGCCAGTGGCTGCGCTTCGCACCCTGCGGCATGGACTCCTGATCGATCGCCTGCATGACGCGGGAGGCAAAGCTGGCCGACGCCATGGGCGGCAGCTGCCGGCGCAAACCATCACGAGCCAGGTTGTAGTGCGTCCAGGACTGCTGCAGCGACGCATCGTGGTCGAGCCGGCGCAAGAGGAAACGCATGGCCTCCTTGGACAGCTCGCCGTCGATGCCGGCGGAGAGGTCTTCGTTGGCGTTGGAAGTCATGTCTGGCTGATTCATTTCTTGTCCTCGCGGTCCGAAAGTAGTGGCCGCAGCTTTTCGTCGATCGCTTCACGTGCCCGGAAGATGCGCGAGCGCACCGTACCTATCGGACAACCCATCGCCTCTGCGATTTCGTCATAACTCAGACCGTCCACTTCGCGCAGCGTAATGGCGGTTCGCAGTTCTTCGGGCAAGGCTTGGACAGTAGAAAATACGGATTGTTCAATTTCCTGACGCATCATTTCGCGTTCGGGCGTGGCGCTGTCGTGCATGCGTTCGGCGCCGGCCATGAACACTGCGTCTTCCGCGTCGACATCGTCGGTTGGCGGACGCCGGCCCATTGCCACCAGATGATTCTTGGCGGTGTTCACCGCAATCTTGTACAGCCAGGTATAGAACGCGCTGTCACCGCGGAACGAGCCAATGGCCCGCCAGGCGCGGATAAACGATTCCTGCGCTATATCCTCGCACTCGGCATGGCTGCGCACATAGCGGGACACCAGCCCGATAACCTTGTGCTGATACTTGCGCACCAGCAGATCGAAAGCTCGTTTGTCCCCGCTCTGAACGCGCTCGACCAGCGCGCGATCCAGCTCGTTTTCGCCCATTCGGGCTGTATCCATCGTCAATGCCGTCATCCGCTGCGGGAACTGGTTTAAAACTGGACACGGGGCTCAGACCGCAACCGGCTGGCCAAGTTCAGCGTACACGTGATTATCGCGTCAAACATAACCCACTACCTGTTGGAAGATTGTCAGACCCAGCTGCTATCGAGCAGACGCGGGCGAGCCTGGCAGGTTATGGGGCCGGCGCGACGGGCCTCAAGCGACGGCTGAGCCGCGCTCGTGCATCAACCGCTGGCGCTCGGCCAGCATGTTGTCGAAGTTAAGCGGCGGCTGCGGCCGGCAAAACAGGTAGCCCTGCAGCTCATCACATTGGTGATCACGCAGAAACTCGAAGTGCTGCTCGGTCTCCACGCCCTCGGCCACCACGGCGCGTTTGAGCCGATGAGCCATGTCGATCGTGGCGCGGACGATCGCCTCGTCGTCCGGATCGACACCGATATTGCGCACGAAGCTCTGGTCGATCTTGATCCGGTCAGCCGGCAACCGACGCAGATAATCCAGCGAGGCGGCGCCGGTACCAAAATCGTCGATCGCAATATGGCAACCCAGCCGATGCAGGGCATTGAGATTTTCGATCAGGTTCGGCGCCGTCTTGATGCTGATGCTTTCCGTGATCTCCAGCTCCAGCAGGGTCGGGTCGAGACCGGTTTCGCTGAGTACCCGCGCCACCGTGTCCACCAGGTTCGGCTCGATCAACTGCACGGCGGAAAGATTCACGCCCAGCCGCAAGCGCAACCCGTACTCCCGCTCCCACTCCTGTGCCTGGAGGCAGGCGGTACGCATGACCCATTCACCGATCGATACGATCAAGCCGGTTTCTTCGGCCAGCGGAATGAATACCGCCGGACTGATCATGCCCAATTCCGGATGCTCCCAGCGCACCAGCGCCTCCATGCCGACAATGTCCTCGCTCACCGCCGCGACCTGCGGTTGATAAACCACGCGCAGCTCGCCGTTGCCTTCGGCGTGACGCAGACGCGATCGCAGCACGGTGCCTTGCTGCTGAGCGTATTCGGAACTCATTTCGTAGATCTTGAACGTATTGCGGCCCTGTTTCTTGGCCGAATACATCGCTTCGTCCGCGTGCCTGAGCAGGGTTTCCGTGTCGTTCGCATCGTCGGGAAAAAAGCTCACGCCCATCGACACGCTTACCTGCAGCGCGATACCGCTATCAAGCTGCAGCGGCGTACTCATCACCTGCACGACTTTTTCAGCGACGCGCAGCACATCGTCATTCTTGACGACATGGCGCAGTACCACGATGAACTCATCACCGGCATAGCGCGCCACCGTATCGGAAGCGCGCACGCTGGCGCTCAGACGCTGGGCCACGATGCGCAACACCTGATCGCCGGCAGCGTGGCCGTGGGTATCGTTGATCGACTTGAAGCGGTCGAGATCGACAAAAACCACGGCGAAACATTCACCGCTGCGTGCGGCCTCATTGATAATCGTGTCGAGCCGATCGTTGAACAACAGGCGATTGGGCAAGCCGGTAAGCGCATCAACCAAACCTTCGTCGCGCCCTTGCGCACGCGTGCGACTGAGCTCGATTACCTGAGCAAAGCGCGCTGCCGCACAGCGCAGCACCGGTTCCATAATGGACATCTCGCCAAAGCCCTTGCGGCTGCCAGCCAGCATGGCACCCACCACCGTGTGACGCTCGTCGTACAGCGGCAACCCGGCAAAGCCCATCAGGTCCAGCTGCTGCAGCAGCGGATCCAGTGGCGCCAGCCGGGCAGCATCCGTGCGATACAGAAAGGGCTTGCCGGCAAGCACCGATTGCAACGAAAGCTGCCATTGCGCCGCCGGCCATTCGAGATCGTCACCGCTCCACAGCTGCAGCAGCTGATTCGGCACATTGTGGGCGCCCTGACAGGCCGACCAGACGGTGAGGTAATCGAGCCCCAATTCGTCGAACAGCAGGCGGGCCGACGCGATCTGGGTATCTACGCCGACGGTCGAGACAAACATGCGCGAGAGCAGTGAAAGCGCCGCTTCAGCGCGCAGATCCGCGCGGTCGCTGCGAAAAGTCAGCGCCAGCGCAGCACGTCCAGCGTGTCGAATGCTCCGTGCACTGGCCTGACCAGTCTCACCACCCTGCGCAGACTTGCGCTGGCACGGATGCCAACGCCGATCAGCGTCACGCAATACCTCGTCGATCGCGACACCCTCGAACTGCAGCGCCTCAGCGAGAGGCAAGCCGTGCCACTGGCTTGCATGCAGGCGGCTGTGTCGAACCACGGTAGGGCTGACCTCAAGCAGGCATTGCGATGCCGCGTCGACGAGCAGCCATTCGTTGTCGCTCTCGTCGAACAGGTATCGGTAATCAGCCTGCGCCTCGCTATCTGCCGGAGCGGCGAGTAACTCGGTGTTTGCGCGAGCCGGCATCCTCATTTGCAGCCGCCGCCAGCGCGCGGCAAGCTCGCTGGTGATCTGCGCGGCATGCAACCAGTCGGAAACGCTTGAAGGCAAATCGGTGGGATCGAACGACGCCTCTTCGGATACCACGGCGATCAGCGGTGTGTCGTTGCCACCCGCCAGATCACGCAACTTTTCACAGGTGACCAGCGCCTGCTGCTCGTCGTCGGAAAGTACCGCGATGATCAGCTGCAGCTCTGGCCCACCTTCCAGCAAAATGGCAGCGTGCGTTACGTCGCGCGCGCTGTGGATGCTCGGATAGCCCGCCTGGTCCAGCGCGTCGAACAGCTTGCGACGCAGATTGCGCTCGGCCGCCACCACCAGAATGCCGGAGTTCATGAGCGCCATCATGACAGCCAGCGACCGTCGCGCAGACGCAGTCGCCTGGGCGAACTGTCTGCGCTGTTCAGACGCACCGCCAGCTCCCCCAGATGCTCGGCCAGCGCGGCGGGGACATCAATAAGGACCACTCGCCGCAGATGCTCCTTGGGCATGCGCGCAAGCTGACGCAGCAGCGTGGCATCCATCGCCGACAGCGGCAGCTCCAGTCCCACCAGAAAGTAGATGCCGAAGTGGATGCTCTGCTGCATGTAGCGCAGCGCATTGCCCAGGCGCTGGGAATCGGGTACGTGCATATGCGCTTCGAGCAGGCTGCCCAGACCCGTATCAGGCTGCCATAAATACATGGCCTGCCCGGTAAGGCGCGCGACCGCGCGGAATTGTCCGATCAAGGCCAGCGCATCCGGACTGTCCAGCACCACAAGACCGCTGGACGCACTCAGGATGCGATCGAGAATATCCGCCGCTGCCTGGGGCGCGGGAGCATTCATGCCGGCATCCATAATGAGACGGGTTTTTGCAAGGCGGCTGTCGAGGTGACATCGACAGCGCGCAATATATTATCGGCCGAGGAACTGGCCGCCGTTGGCACCTGAACTGTTGAGCCGCCGCGCATCGATATCTTCATGCTTTCTTTCAATGGGCCGACCGATAAGCCAGCGGTGTTCGCGCTTTACGTGACAACGTTGAGCCAGCGCGGCGGCGGAAGCGCGGATGACAGGCGCGATTTCACACTGGCTTTACTTTACGGTCAAGTAAACCGGTCACATCTCGCAATCAAGCCAGCGGAACGGTATGGTTCCAGTCTCTCTCACTGACGTTGCATGCTTATGTTCGAAGGATTGCGTTTCAACCACTGGAAAACCAGCCTGGGCGACGATGGCATTGTCACGCTGAGTCTCGACCGTAAAGACAGCAGCGTCAACGCGATTTCGCGCGCCGTGCTCAACGAGCTGGAGCAGATCGTCGAGAGGCTGGCCATCGAGCGTCCGGCCGGCGTAATCATCCATTCGGCCAAGCCATCGGGATTTGCGGTCGGTGCGGACATCAAGGCGTTTCTCGAATACGCCAAGAACGACACGGTGCTGGAAAACATCGAGCACGGTCAGCGCGTTTATGAAGCGCTGGCCAAACTGCCCTGCCCCACTGTCGCTGCCGTCCACGGTGCGTGCATGGGCGGCGGAACCGAACTGATATTGGCCTGCCGACAGCGCATCGCGGCCGACGATGAAAAAACCAAGATCGGGCTGCCTGAGGTCATGCTTGGCATTCATCCCGGCTGGGGCGGCACGGCGCGACTGCCGCGACTGATCGGGGCAACCGAGGCGATGCCGATCATGCTGACCGGTCGTTCGCTTTCAGCCAAGCGGGCGTTCACCATGGGTGTGGTCGATCGGCTGTGCCGTCCGGAAGAACTGCTGGCCGAAGCGCGCCATTTGCTGCGTCGTCCGCATCCGCGTCCGTTCGCTTTTCGCGCCAAAGCGTGGGCAACGAATACCTGGCTGGCACGGCAAATTCTGGCGCCGATCATGCTGAAGCAGACGGCTGCCAAGGTGCGCAAGGAGCACTACCCTGCGCCGTTCGCCATGATCGACGTATGGAAGCGCGGCGGCTCAAGCATCACCCAGCGGCTGAGGCTGGAAGCGCGCTCGGTGGCCAGGTTGTCCAAGACACCGACGGCGCAAAATCTGATCCGCATCTTCTTTTTGCAGGAGCGCCTGAAGGGTCAGGGTGCCGGCGTGGATACCGCGATCAAACACGTTCACGTGGTCGGCGCCGGCGTGATGGGTGGCGATATCGCCGCCTGGGCTGCGTTGCGCGGATTCGACGTCACGCTGCAGGATCGTGAGATGAAATTCATCCAGCCTGCGCTGGATCGCGCACGCACGTTGTACGAGAAAAAACTCAAGACGCCGGAGAAAATCGAGCAGACCACGTGCCGTCTGCGCGCCGATGTCGAGGGCAAGGGCGTGGCCAGCGCCGATCTGGCGATCGAGGCGATCTACGAAAATGCCGAGGCCAAGCGCGAGCTTTACGGCACGATCGAACCGCAGTTCCAGGGCAACCAGATTCTCGCGACCAACACCTCCAGCATTCCGCTCGACCAACTGCGCACGGGGCTCGCCGCGCCGCAGCGCTTTCTCGGCCTGCATTTCTTCAACCCGGTGGCGCAGATGCCGCTGGTCGAAGTGGTGCGGCACGACCAGCTGGATCCGACCATCGAGAAACGCGCGATGGCGTTCTGCAAGGCCATCGGCAAACTGCCCGTGGCCGTGAAAGGCACGCCGGGTTTTCTGGTCAATCGCATTCTGATGCCCTACCTGCTCGAGGCCATGCGGCTGTATAGCGAGGGCGTGCCGGGCCCGGTGCTGGATCGCGAAGCCAAGAAATTCGGCATGCCGATGGGTCCGATCGAACTGGCCGACACCGTCGGCCTGGACGTCTGCGCGTCGGTCGGCAAGGAGCTGGCGCCGTTCCTGGGACTGGAAGTACCGCCGGGCCTGGAAGACAAGATGGACGTCGGCAAGCGCGGCAAGAAAGATGGCCAGGGCTTGTACACCTGGAGCGAGGGCAAGCCGCAGAAGCCCGAGGTGGACAAGGATTACATCATGCCGCCCGATCTTCAGGAGCGCATGATTCTGCCGATGGTCAACGAGGCGATTGCATGCCTTGCCGAGGGCGTGGTGGACGACGCGGACCTGCTCGACGCCGGCGTGATTTTCGGCACCGGTTTTGCGCCGTTCCGCGGCGGCCCGATCCAGTACGTTCGCACCGAAGGCGCGGACCAGCTCAGACAGCGGCTGGAACAGCTGGCCAAGCGCTACGGCGATCGCTTCCGCCCCAAGCAGGGCTGGGATCACCCCGCGCTCGCCGCACAAACGCTGGATCAGCAGGCTGCGTCGTTTGCTGCAGCCGTCGCCTGATTGGCGTCGATCATCCGATAAAAAGTCCGACAGTGCGTCGGGTTTCTATTGCGCGGTGAGGGGTACCGCCTAGCCGCTGCCGGTT
>CBAAAD010000038.1:0-12941 GCA_964658785.1 uncultured Methylobacterium sp. | reverse complement strand
CTCTCATGCGGCATGTTCCGCCGCAACATGAAATCGCCCTGTGGATGCCAGGACGGGTTGGGCACCATCACCAGATGCGCGTGGCCCGAGGGTTCCGCCGGCAGCATGGCGTAGTCGTACGCGCTCCATATATCCGCGCTGATCGCGATAAACGGTTCGCTGCCCAGCAGCGGCAGCGCGTTGAGCATGCCGCCGCCGGTTTCCAGCGGCGTCGGCCCTTCGTAGGCGTAGCGGATGCGCAGGCCCCAGCGCGAGCCGTCACCCAGCGCGTCGGGAAACTGGTCGGCCAGATGCGAGGTGTTGATCACCACGTAATGCACGCCGGCCGCGGCGAGCTTTTCCAGGTGCCATTCGATCAGCGGTTTGCCGCCAACCGGCAGCAGCGGCTTCGGCGTGTGGTCGGTCAGTGGACGCATGCGTTCGCCGAGGCCGGCGGCAAAGACCAGCGCGTGTCTCATAAGCCGGTCACCTCGCGCAGGTCACGATCGCCGACGCGCCGCTGCAGCAGCGCCGCGAGCTCGGCGAGTTCGGGATAGCGATTCGCCACGCCGATCACGTACGCGTAGACGCGCGGCACGTCGGCCAGATAGGCGGGCTTGCCGTCGCGATACCACAGCCGGTAGAACTGGCCGAGCACGCGCAGATGGCGCTGCAGACCGGTCAGGTCGAACCAGCGCAGAAAGCGCGCCTGATCCACGCTGCGGTCGAGGCGCCCGGCGGCCAGAAGATACTGCCGGTACGACTCGACCCAGGCATCGACGCGCGCCGGTGCCCACACGACATAGGCGTCTCGCAGCAGCGAGGCGAGGTCATAGGTCAGCGGGCCGTGCAGGGCGCCCTGGAAGTCGATTATTCCCGGGCTCAAGAGCCCATCGGGACTCATCCCCTGACGATCGAGTGGATCGCCGATGTTTTCCGGCGCGTTATCGGGTTCGATTACCAGCAGATTGCGGCTGTGAAAATCCCGGTGCACGAAACCGTGCGGCTGGTCTTCGTGATTGCGCGCGATGAGCTCGAACGCGGCATCCAGGATGGCCCTTTCGCTATCGTTCGGCGCGCTTCCGAGATGCCGTTCGAGAAACCACGAAGGCATGATCTCCAGGCCCTGCATCACCATCGCGCGATCGAAGCGCGGCAGGTCGGTGGTGTCGATGCGTTCCTGCATCCGCAGCAGCGCATCCATGGCGGCGCCATAAAGCGCGTCCACGTTGTCGTCGCGCAGTTCGGCCAGATAGAGCCGGTTGCCCAGATCCTCGATCAGCAGAAAACCCTGCTGCACATCGTGCGCGTAAACCGCCGGTACGTGCAGGCCCGCGGCAGCGAGCTTGGCGCCGAGCGCCAGCCACGGGCGCGGATCTTCCAGCGCCGGCGGCGAGTCCATCACGATCCAGCTGCGGCCCTGATGATGCGTGCGCCAGTAGCTGCGGAAGCTGGCATCGGCCG
This sequence comes from uncultured Methylobacterium sp., assembly GCA_964658785.1. Taxonomy (GTDB): domain Bacteria; phylum Pseudomonadota; class Gammaproteobacteria; order Xanthomonadales; family Rhodanobacteraceae; genus Rhodanobacter. The sequence continues at coordinate 11,498 of CBAAAD010000038.1, read as the reverse complement.
ACGCGGATTCGAGCGTCAGCAAATCATCGTGCAAGGTGGCCCGGGTCCAGGCGAGGCGGGCGGCGGCGCGATCGTGCGGTTCCATGAAACTCATGCGGAAGGGCGGCACATCAGCTTAATGGTTTGCGCCGATCACCGTGAGCGGCATCGCGATGACGCGCAGTGTTGGTGCGGCGCAGCAGCCTGTGGTAGTTATAACGATATAGCCATGAGTTTGGAGCACGGGCAGCGCGCAACGCGCGGCATTCAACGACAGGGGGCCGTGGGCACGGCTTCGGTAGCAACCAACGAGGGGAGTTGAATGGGCGCAAGTGACAGCGGTTTCTCGATGACCCGGCGCCAGCTGCTGCGCATGATCGGCATGACGGCCGGCAGCGCGGCGATGTACCAGGCGATGAGCGGGCTGGGCTTTGCCGCTGAATCACCGTACAAGGCGCCGCTGAAAGTGGGCGGTGCGCCCAAGGGTGCTTCCGTGCTGGTGCTGGGTGCCGGTATTGCAGGCATGGTGGCGGCGTACGAATTGCGCCAGGCCGGCTACAAAGTGCAGGTGCTCGAGTACAACGCGCGCGCCGGCGGCCGCAACTGGACGCTGCGCGGCGGCGATACGTACACCGAGCTCGGTGGCGCCACGCAACATTGCGAGTTCGACAAGGGCCTGTACATCAATCCCGGCCCGTGGCGGTTGCCGTATCACCATCACGGCATCCTGCATTACTGCAAGCAGCTCGGCGTGCCGCTGGAAGCGTTTGTGCAGGTCAACTACAACGCCTACCTGCACAGCACGAAAGCCTTCGACGGCAAGCCGCAGCGCTTCCGCGCGGTGAAGGCCGATTACCAGGGAAACGTCGCCGAGCTGCTGGCCAAGACCACGCAGGCGAATCAGCTCGATACGCTGGTCAGCAAAGAGGATCAGGAAAAACTGCTGCACTCGCTGCGCAGCTGGGGCGCGCTCGACAAGAACTACGCCTATGTCAAAGGCGAGCTGAGCAGCAACCGGCGCGGTTACGAAAAAGATCCCGGCGGTGGCTTGAGTGGTCATCCTATTCCGTCGGAACCGTTTGCGCTGAAGGAAATCCTCGATTCCAGGCTGTGGCAGGGCCTGCCGGTCGGCGACAATTACGAAATGCAGACCACGCTGTTCCAGCCGATTGGCGGCATGGGCGTGATCGGTCAGGCGTTTGCGCGCGAGCTGGGTCCGCTGATCCATTACAACGCCATGGTCACCGCGATCCAGCAGGACGAGCGCGGCGTCACCGCGACCTATGAAGACACGACGGCACCGGGCGTCAAGCATACGGCGAGCGCCGACTGGTGCGTATGCACGCTGCCGCTGTCGATCCTCGGTCAGATTCCGATGAACGTGGGTCAGGCGATGGCCGAGGCGATTGCCGCCGTGCCGTATGCGGCGGCAGTGAAGGTCGGCCTGCAGTTCAAGCGGCGCTTCTGGGAAGAAGACGACCAGATCTACGGCGGAATAAGCTACACCGATCAGGCGATCACCAATATCAGCTACCCGAGCACCGGCTATTTCAGCGGCGGCAAGGGCGTGCTGCTCGGCGCGTATATCTGGGGCCTGGACGCGATGGAGTTTACCGCGATGTCGCCGGCCGAGCGCATCCAGCGCGCGCTCGAGCAGGGCAGCAAGATTCACCCGCAGTATCCCAAGGAGTTCGACAACGGCATGGCGGTGGCCTGGCATCGCTCGCCGTTCACCCTCGGCTGTTTTGCCCAGTGGTCGGAGCATGCGCGCGCCGAACATTACGACAACCTGTGCCAGTTCGACGGGCGCATCGTGCTGGCCGGCGAGCATGCGTCGCTCCTGCCGGCGTGGCAGGAAGGCGCGGTGACCTCGGCGCTGGATGCGATCGGTCGGCTGCATCAGCGCGCGGCAGCGGCGGGAGCAACGGCATGAAAAATATCCCTGTCATGGCGGCAAGATTCGCCGCGTTCGCTGCCCTGCTGCTGCTCATCAGCACTGCGGCATTCGCCGACAGCGCGGGTATCCGCAACGACGCCTCGCTGAAGACCGACCGCGGCGCACAGATCTACGCGCATATCTGCCAGGGCTGCCACATGCCGAACGGGCAGGGCGCGATCGGTGCAGGGCACTATCCGGCGTTTGCGCACAACCCCACGATGTCATCGGCATCGTACATGGCGCTGACCATTCTGCACGGCCGCCGCAACATGCCGGCGTTTGCGCGCAAGGATCCGGGCGACAGCGAGAGCGAGTCGTTTATCGATCCGGTCTGGCTCACCGACGAGCAGATCGCCAGCGTGATCAACTACATCCGCACGCACTTCGGCAACAACTACAAGGACGCCATCACGGCGGCCGACGTCAAGGCGCTGCATCCGTAGAGCTTTCGATTTCATCAGCAGCATTCACTCAAAAGGACAACTCATGCCTCGCTTTTCCCGCACCGTTCTGCCGCTTCTGCTGTGCACGCTGCCGATCGTAGCCAGCGCCACCGACGTGATCCGCTACAAGCTGCCCAACAGCACCTTCCCCATTTCGGCCGCGGTCGAAGTGCCGGCTGGCAGGACTATCGTCTATCTCAGCGGCCAGATGGGGCAGATGCCGAAGGACGCCAGCGCAAGCAAGGGTATGCCTGCGTCGATGGGCGATACCAAAACGCAGACCATCTCGGCGCTGACCAATATCAAGAAGCAGCTCGAAGGCATGCATCTGACGATGGGCGACGTGGTGAAGATGCAGGTGTTTCTGGTGGCCGACAAGAACAAGGGCGACAAGCTCGACTTCGCCGGTTTTATGGACGGCTATACGCAGTTCTTCGGCACCAAGGAGCAGCCGAATCTGCCGTCGCGTTCGGCGGTGCAGGTGGCCGCACTGGTGGTTCCTGCCGCACTGGTCGAGATCGAGGTCACGGCGGTAAGGCCGTAGTTGGCAACGCAGCTTGCGTCGTTGCCTCTCGCTGTTGTCTACAGCGCATCCCCATCGATTTCCTGGGTGCGGATGCGCACCGCCTGTTCGAGTTCGGCGACAAAGATCTTGCCGTCACCGATTTTGCCGGTGCGTGCGGCGTTGGTGATGGCCTCGATCGCGTGATCGAGCCGGTCGTCGGCCACCGCTACTTCAATCTTCAGCTTGGGCAGAAAATCGACCACATACTCCGCGCCCCGATACAGCTCGGTGTGACCATGCTGTCGACCGAAGCCTTTCACTTCGGTCACCGTCATGCCCTGCACGCCGGCCTCGCTCAGGGCTTCGCGCACGTCGTCCAGCGTGAACGGTTTGATGATCGCCGTGATCCATTTCATATCGGGTTCTCGCGCTGGGATGTGGGCAGTCAGCACGATGCATGCCACGCCCACTCGTTGCTGAGCGGGGCTACGGCGCTGGATGCGGGCAATTTCTGCAGGCCCAAGCGCACCGAAAGAGTGCAATGGGATTCGACGATTGCCTGCCGATGGTGCGCCTTCGAGGCGCCCCACGTGGGCTCGATTGACTCACGCCGGTCGAATCAGTACCATTTTAGTCCCGATTCGATTCCTTCAGGCCAGACCGCACTCATGCTACGCGTCAGCCGACTCACCGATTACGCCACCGTGGTGATGACCTGCATCGCGGCGCATCCGCACGATGTGCTCACCACCGGGCAGATCGCCGATGAAACGCGGCTGGAGCTGCCGACGGTGAGCAAGCTGCTGAAGGCGCTCGGGCACGCCTCGCTGGTCGAGTCGTTTCGCGGCGTCAACGGCGGTTATCGGCTGGCGCGATCGGCAGCGGATATTTCGCTGGCCGAGATCGTCGAGGCGCTGGAAGGCCCGATCGGCATGACCGAATGCAGCCTGGCCGAAGGCCATTGCGATCGCGAATCGCAGTGCGGCGTGCGCGGCAGCTGGCAGCAGGTCAACAGCGTGCTGGATAGCGCGCTGCGCGCGGTCAGCCTGGCCGACATGCTCAAAACGCGCCTGCCCGTGGTCGATCTGAGCAACTCGGCCTCGCCCAAAAAAACCGCACCCCGGCGGATTGCCGCAACGGCCGTCGATAGCACGGCAGTGCGGTCAAACTCCCGCGGGGTCACCACCGAATGAACCAGACCATGACCAACGACAGCACCAGCACCGCGCTGCGCGACAACGCCGATGTGGCCGAGGCGCTCGGCCGCAGCTATTCGGCCGGCTTCGTCACCGATATCGAGATGACGAGCCTGCCGCCAGGCCTGAGCGAGGACATCATCCGCCAGCTCTCCGCGATCAAGCGCGAGCCGGAGTGGATGACCGACTGGCGCCTGGACGCCTACCGCCACTGGCTGACCATGCCGACGCCGGACTGGGCCAAGCTGAAGATCGAGCCGGTCGACTATCAGGCGCTGAGCTATTACGCCGCGCCCAAGGCCGGCCTGAAGTCGCTCGACGAAGTCGACCCCAAGCTGCTGGAAATGTACGAGAAGCTCGGCGTGCCGCTGCACGAGCGCGCCAAGCTGGCCGGCGTGGCGGTGGACGCGGTGTTCGACTCGGTCTCGGTTGGCACGACCTTCCGTAAAGAACTCGCAGCGGCCGGCGTGATCTTCTGCTCGATGAGCGAGGCGATCCGCGAACATCCCGAACTGGTGCGGCAGTATCTTGGCAGCGTGGTGCCGACCGGCGACAACTTCTTCGCCGCGCTCAACTCGGCCGTGTTCTCCGACGGCAGCTTTGTCTTCATCCCAAAGTGCGTGCGCTGCCCGATGGAGTTGAGCACGTATTTCCGCATCAATGCGCAGAATACCGGCCAGTTCGAGCGCACGTTGATCGTGGCCGAAGAAGGCAGCCACGTGTCGTACTTGGAAGGCTGCACCGCGCCCAAGCGCGACGAGAATCAGCTGCATGCTGCAGTGGTGGAACTGGTGGCGCTGGAGAAGGCGCAGATCAAGTACTCCACCGTGCAGAACTGGTATCCCGGCGACGAGAACGGCGTCGGCGGCATCTACAACTTCGTGACCAAGCGTGGCGACTGCCGCGGCGACGATTCGAAGATTTCCTGGACCCAGGTGGAAACCGGCTCCGCGGTCACGTGGAAATACCCGAGCTGCGTGCTGCGCGGCGATCGTTCGGTCGGCGAGTTCTACTCGGTGGCGCTGACCCATCATCACCAGCAGGCCGATACCGGCACCAAGATGATCCATATCGGCAAGCACACCAAGTCGAAGATCGTCGCCAAGGGCATCAGCGCCGGGCGCAGCTCCAACAGCTATCGCGGCCTGGTGAAGATGGAGAAGGGCGCCGAGGGTGCGCGCAACTACACCCAGTGCGACAGCCTGCTGATCGGCAAGCAGTGCGGCGCGCACACCTTCCCGTATATGGAAGTTAAAAACCCCACCGCCATCGTCGAGCACGAGGCGACCACGTCGAAAATTTCCGACGACCAGATGTTCTACTGCCGCGCCCGCGGCATCAGTGAGGAAGACGCCGTCTCGATGATCGTTGACGGCTTCTGCAAGCAGGTGTTCCGCGAGCTGCCGATGGAGTTTGCCGTCGAGGCGAAGAAGCTGCTGGAAGTGTCGCTCGAAGGCGCGGTGGGCTGATGGGCGTCGTGGCGGAAAAAACGGATTCGCTGCTGCAGCTGCGGCCAGCAACTGCGCAGGACGTGGGCGAGATCCTGTCGCTGATCCGCGAGCTGGCCGACTACGAAAAGCTGCTCCATGAGGTCGACGCAACGGAAGCGGATCTCACGCGTGACCTGTTCGGAGTCGCGCCCCGCGCTCATTGCGACATCGCCATGTGGAACGGCGAAGTCGCCGGCATGGCGTTCTGGTTCTACAACTACTCGACCTTTCTCGGTCGCGCGGGCATCTACCTGGAAGACCTTTTTGTGCGGCCAACGTTTCGCGGCAAGGGCGTCGGTAAAGCGCTGATCGCACATCTGGCGCAGCGCTGCGTCGACGAAAACCTGTCGCGCCTGCAGTGGTCCGTGCTGGACTGGAACGCGCCGTCCATCGCGTTCTACGAATCGCTGGGCGCCGACGTGATGCGCGAGTGGCTGGCCTGCCGCATGAGCCGCCAGGCGATCGAAGCGCTGGCAGCGAGTGATGCCCGTGTCGAGGCGTCTCCATGAGTTTCAAGAACCATCGTGCATTCCCTCATCAAAGGATCGCGGCATGAAGTTGTCTTCAAGGATTTTGCTGTGTGGACTGGCCGCCGCTAGCGTCGTCGGCTGCAGCGTGCCGTTAAAGCATCAATATCTCACCGCGCCGCAAATCAGCGGCACCGTGACGCGTGCGGGCCAACCCGTGCAAGGTATGCACATGCAACTGGTCGACGTGTTGAACGCCACGGGCGAACCGCAGCGCGGCGCCAACACGCAGGAAGCGGTCACCGACGCGCAGGGCCATTTCACGCTGGGGCCGATCAAGCAGGTCGCGCGCAAAGTCGACAACCCGCTGCTCAAGGTGGATCAGCACACCGTGCCGTGGGGCCTGCGCACGTCGAATGATGGCCAGACCTGGCAGGTCGGCTGGCTATCCGATCCGGATACGCTGGGCGAGGTGCCTAAGACCGTCGTGACCGCCGAATGCGACCTCGCCGCCGACAGCAAGTCCAGCGTCATCGAGGGCGATATCGCCGTCGTCGGCACGGGGCCGTGCAAGCTGAAAGTCGCGGTAGCCCGAAAGAAATGAGCGCGAAACGAAGCCTTGTCCACGTCAGCCTGCTGTGCGCCGCACCGCTGGCGCTCAGCGCCTGCGTGCCGTGGCCACATCATGAGCTGAGTGCGCCCGAGATCATCGGCAGCATCGAGAATGCCGGCGGGCCGGTGCCGCATGCGCACATACAGCTGAGCGACATGCTTGACGCTTCCGGCCATGCTGTCGCCAAGGCGAAGACCCTGGATGTTGTCGCTGACGCCAAAGGACATTTTCAGATCGGACCCATTCGCCGATTTGCATGGACGTCTCATGTCGGTGATCGGCTCGTGCCGTGGGGCTTGAGTTTTGCCGTCAACGGCGAGCCGATGCGCGCGGGATGGTTGTCCGATCCTGCAGGAAAAGGTTTTGTACTGGACGAGCCCATCATCGCCATCTGTGACTTGAAGTCATCGGCGGTAAGCAGTGGCATCGGTGGTTACCAACAATTGCAAGGCCATGGCGTGTGTTCCATGGCCGTCGTGGGATCAAAGTAATGAGCATGCTGACAATCGAAAACCTGCACGCCCGCGTCGAAGGCAAGGAAATTCTCAAGGGCCTCAGCCTCACCGTGAACGCGGGCGAAGTGCACGCGATCATGGGGCCGAACGGCGCGGGCAAATCCACCCTGGGCAATGTGCTGTCCGGTCGCGATGGCTATGAAGTGACCGCCGGCTCGGTGATCTACAACGGCATCGACCTGCTGGCGCTGGATCCGGAAGCGCGCGCCGCAGCCGGCGTGTTCCTGGCGTTTCAGTATCCGGTGGAAATTCCCGGCGTCAACAACACCTACTTTCTGCGCGCCGCGTTCAACGCGCAGCGCAAGGTGCGCGGCGAAAAGGAGCTGGACTCCATGCAGTTTCTGAAGCTGGTGCGCGAGAAGCTGAAGGTGATGCAGATTTCCGACGAGCTGCTGCATCGCGCGGTCAACGAAGGCTTCTCCGGCGGCGAAAAGAAGCGCAACGAGATCTTCCAGATGGCCGTGCTGGAACCGCAGCTGGCGATCCTCGACGAAACCGATTCGGGTCTCGACATCGACGCGCTGAAGCAGGTGGCGCAGGGCGTGAACACGCTGCGCTCGCCCGAGCGCGCGTTCCTGATGATCACCCACTACCAGCGCCTGCTCGATTACGTGGTGCCGGACTTCGTGCACGTGCTGGCCGACGGCCGCATCGTCGAAAGCGGCGACAAGTCGCTGGCGCTGAAGCTGGAAGCGCAGGGCTATGCCGGCGTCGCCGAGCGCCACCCGGCAGGAGCGTCGGCATGAATCAGCCGGCACCACTGCCGCTGGTGACTGCCCTGCTGGATGCGCCGCTGCCGCCCAGCGGCATCGGCTGGCTGGACGCGATGCGGCAGGAAAACCGCGAGGCGTTTGCCGCCGGCGGTTTGCCCGACACCCGCGTCGAAGCGTGGAAGTACACCGCCCTGCGCGCGCTGTCGCAGCGCGGGGTCGCGCGCGGCGATGCCGATGCGCAGACGCGCGTTGTGGATGTGTCCACCCTGGCCTTGCCGGGCGTCGACGGGCTGCGGCTGGTGTTCGTCAACGGTGCGTTTCGCGCTGATCTCTCGGCGATCGATGCGCTGCCGGCCGGGCTCACCCTGCAGCCGCTGTCGCAGGCCTTGAAGGACGATGCCGAGCCGCTGCGCTTCGCGTTATCGCGTTCGGCATCGCCTGCAAGCGCGCGCGGCCCCGCCGATGCGTTCACGCATATCAATGCGGCCAGTGCAGCGGATGGCGTCGTGCTGCGTGTGGCGGCTCATCAGAAGATCGACGCACCCGTGCAACTGGTGTTTGTCGGTGCCGCGACCGATGCTGCTGTGGCGTGGCACGTGCGCCACATCATCGAGCTGGGTGAGGGCGCTGCGCTGAGTCTGGTTGAACAGCATATCGGCAGCACTGAGTCGTCGCATCTGGCGACGCTGGTAAGCGATATCGAACTGCGCGACGGCGCGGTGCTGCATCACGTGCTGCTGCAAAACGCTGGTTCTGCCGACACCCTTATTCGACAAAGTCGCCTTCGTCTGCACGCGAAAGCACACGCCACGCTGCATGTGCTGGAGCTTGGCGGCGCGCTGGTGCGCCACGATCTGCAGGCCGAGCTGATCGGTGACGACGCGCAGCTCGATACGCGCGGTGTGTTCATGCCGCACGGTCGTCAGCATATCGATACGCAGCTGGCGATTCGCCATCAGGCGCTGAACACGCGGTCGAGCTCGAACTGGCGCGGCGTGGCCAGCGATCGTGCGCGTGGCGTGTTTCGCGGCGCAATGGTGGTGGCGCCGGGCGCCGATGGCAGCGACGCCAGCCTCAGCAACAAGAATCTTCTGCTGTCGCCGAACGCCGAAATCGACACCAAGCCCGAGCTGGAAATCTACGCCGACGAAGTGAAGGCCGCGCACGGCGCGACGGTCGGCCAGCTAGACGAGCGTGCGTTGTTCTATCTGCGCTCGCGCGGCATTCCGCTGCACGAGGCGCGCGCGCTGCTCACTACCGCCTTCTGTCGCGCCGTGCTCGACGATCTGCCGAACGAAGCGCTGCGCGAACACCTGGCGGAGCTGCTGATCGCGCAGTTGCCCACGCATTGAAAGAGACGACATCCTGCCCATGAACGCACAGCCCAAAACGCAGCCCGTGTTCGATATCCAGCGCATTCGCGCGGATTTTCCCGTGCTTTCGCGCACCGTGCACGACGGCAAAGCGCTGGTGTACTTCGACAACGCCAACACCAGCCAAAAGCCGCAGGCGGTGATCGAGGCGATGAACCGGCACTACCGCGAAACCAATGCCAACGTGGCGCGCGCCGTGCATCAGCTGGGTGAGGAATCGACGGCGGCGTATGAAGGCGCGCGCGACAAGCTGGCGCGCTTCATCAATGCCACGTCGCGCAACGAGCTGATCCTCACCTCGGGTACGACGCAGTCGATCAATCTGGTGGCCTACAGCTACGCGCTGCCGCAGCTGAAAGCGGGCGACGCGATTCTCACCACGGTGATGGAACACCACGCCAACATCGTGCCGTGGCAGCTGATGGCGGCGCGCACGGGCGCGACGGTGAAGGCGGCGCCGATCAATCAGCGCGGTGAGCTGATCGTCGAACAGTTTGTCGCCATGCTGACGCCGGATGTAAAGCTCGCCTGCGTGGCGCACGTGTCGAACGTGCTGGGCACGGTCAATCCGGTGCGCGAGATTGCGCGCGAGTGCAAAAAGCGCGGTATCCCGCTGCTGGTCGATGGGTCGCAGGCGGTGCCGCATCGGCCGGTTGACGTGCAGGCGCTGGGCTGCGATTTCTACGCGCTCACCGGGCACAAGATGCTGGGGCCGACCGGCACCGGCGCGCTGTGGGCGAAGCGCGAACACCTCGAAGCCATGCCGCCGTTCTTCGGCGGTGGCGAGATGATCCGCGAAGTCAGCTTCAGCGGCAGCAGCTTTGCGCCGCCGCCGCACAAGTTCGAGGCCGGTACGCCGAATATCGCGGGCTTTATCGGCCTAGGTGCGGCGATCGATTACTACGAGTCGATTGGGTTCGACGCCATCCACGCGCAGGAGCAGGATCTGCTGCACTACGCCACCGAGCGGCTGCGCGAGATTCCCGGCGTGCGCCTGTTCGGCGAGGCCAGCGAGAAAGAGGCGGTGATCTCGTTTCTGATCGAGGGCGCGCAGGCGACCGACCTGGCCACCTTGCTCGATCTGCAGGGCGTGGCCGTGCGCTCCGGCCATCACTGCGCGCATCCGCTGATGCAGTTTTTCAACGTGCCGGCCACGCTGCGCGTGTCGTTTGCGTTCTACAACACGCGCGAAGAAATCGACGCGTTTATTGCGGCGCTGATCAAGGTGCGCAAGCTGCTGATGTAGCGCGTTGCGATACGCCAGGTTTCGCACAGTCACATGGTGGCGTTACTCTGCAGCAACTTGTTCCCGAGCGATTGGCCTTCCATGTTCGCAAAGCTTCCTGGTTTCATCCGTGTACCGCTGGTGATGCTGCTCCTTGCACTGAATATTATTGTGCACGTGACGCCGCTGTTTTTGCTCACCCTGTTCAAGGTGATCCTGCCGATCCGCGCCATTCGACTGGGTCTGTCGCGCGGCCTGGTGCTGATCGCGGAGAGCTGGATCGCGGTCAACAGCGCGATGTTCGACGGGTTTACCAGGACACGCTGGAAGCTCGAGGGGCTGACCAATCTGCGTTATGACGGCAATTATCTGGTGCTGTGCAACCATCAGAGCTGGGTCGATATTCCGGTGCTGCAGAAAATCTTCAATCGGCGCATTCCGTTCCTCCGCTTCTTCTTGAAGAGCCAGCTGATCTGGGTGCCGCTGCTGGGGCCGGCCTGGTGGGCGCTGGATTTCCCCTTCATGAAGCGTTATTCGAAGGAAACGCTCGCCGCCCATCCGGAGCTGCAGGGCAAGGACATGGTGGCCACGCGCCGCGCCTGCGAAAAATTTCGGCACATGCCGGTATCGGTGATGAACTTTGTCGAAGGCACGCGCTTTACGCCGGCCAAGCACGACAAGCAGAAATCGTCCTACCAGTATTTGCTGCGGCCCAAGGCCGGCGGCGTGGCGTTCGTGCTCGATGCGATGGGCGACGCGCTCGATGCCATGCTCGACGTCACCATCGTTTATCCCGATGGTCCTTATACGATGATGGATCTGATCGCCGGCCGGGTCAGCGAGATTCGCGTGCACGTGCGCGAGTTGCCAATCACCTCGGCACTGCGCGGCGACTACGAGGCCGATCCCGCGTTCCGCGCCAGTTTCCAGACCTGGGTCAACACCTTGTGGGCGGACAAGGATGCGCAGATCGGCAGCATGCGTTCGCGCTAAATCGGCCTTGGTATGTGATGCGCCAAAAAAATCGCCCCGATGCGTGA
>CBAAAD010000037.1:0-12998 GCA_964658785.1 uncultured Methylobacterium sp. | reverse complement strand
CGGGCCGCCGCCGGATTGACCGACAGCAGAATACCGTCGGCATCATGGGTACAAATCAAGCCGAGGCTGTATTCGAAAAGTTTGCGAAAGCGACGGTCGCTGTCTTCCAGCGCCAGAACCGCCCGCTTGCGCAAGGTGACATCCTGAAAGGCGCCGACCAGACGTTGCGGCTGACCATTCTCAAGCTCGACGTTGCCGACGGCACGAACCCAGATATGGCGGCCTTTTGCCGTAATGAACGGCAGCTCGAGATCAAATGCACGGCTATCTTCAACAGCTTTCTGCACGGCGGCCTGCATGACCTCCTGCGCCTCTGGCGCGTAGAACTCCAGCGCCTCTTTCATTGTGGGCCGATAGCCGGGCGACACGTCGTGGATGCGGCAGGTTTCATCGGACCAGATGATTTCATCGCTTGCAAGGTTCACCTCCCAGCCGCCAACGCCGGCCGCGCGCCCCGTTCGATCAAGAAAAGCCTCGCTAGCGCGCAACTGTTTCTCAAGCCGCTCGGCGATTTTCGCCTGCACCCTTGCCGCTTCGGCTTCGTGTTCTAGCGCCGCATTCTTTTCCAGCAAAATGGCGCGCTGATCCAGCGCCTCGGACGCCGCACGCGCCAGTTCCTGCAGCGCCTGTCGCTGATGCTCATTCAGGGCGTTGACGTGACGATCGATCACGCAGAGCGCGCCCATGCGAAGCCCATCGTTCAAGACGATGGGAGCGCCGGCGTAGAAACGGAATTCGAAGTTTCCGGTGACTAGCGGGTTATCCGCAAAGCGCTCGTCCACCAGCGCGTTGTGAACCTCCATGACACCATCGCCCTGTATCGTGTGGGAGCAAAACGCCATATCACGCGGTGTTTCCAGCGTACCCGGCAACCCAACGTTGGACTTGAACCACTGGCGGCTCTCATCCACCAGGGTTATCAGCGCAATAGGCATGCCGGTGACCAGGGCCGCTGCCCGGGTGAGGGCATCGAACAGCGGCTCCGCCTGCGTGTCCAGGATGTTCAACGAACGCAGACGGGCTATCCGAGACTGCTCGAGAGCTGCCTCATCGCGTAGTCCCGCACTCATGGTGTCGGCTTTGTGCATTACGAAATCAAGCTCCGGTCCCGAGGCGCCGTACGGGGTTAGGTTAACCGAATCAGGCCAGCGTCTTGGCGACAATAACCCGCCTCGGGCCTTAACTGCGCGCTACGGTTCACGTTACGGCGCGGGGAAAGTCGCTGTCGTACCGAGAGCTGATCACGCCGGCGCGGTTTTCGATTGCCATCTGGCGCCCGCAATGGCCCAATACAGGGCTGATCTGCCCTGTGGAACGCCCGCCTTGAGTACCGTCGAAAAAATCATCCTTTTCTTCGCCATGATTCTGTCCGTCATGGCCTGCCAGCAGTCGCCCGACCCGGCCACTCTGCGCGGAGCGCATTACGATCCCGCGCAGTACTTTGATAACGACAGGCTGCGCGCCAATACCCTGATTGCCTGCCGCGCGGGCACGGCTAAGAATCAGGCGGAGTGGTCCAGCCTGTATGCCTGCCGCACGTCAGCGACGACGGATCGCATCAAACACAGCGGCTGGAAGCCCGGCTTGGCTTCACCGCGCTAGGTGTGGGGGCCGTCCTTCCAAATCGCCAATCACTATCGTGTCAGTTCAAAAATGACTACACGCACGGCTGAAGGGCTCAGGCTTCGGCCAGTTCCGGCGTCCAGGCCGCGCGGGAAAGCGCGCGCGGCTGAGAGGCACGCTGAGTAGAAGACTGGGCGGTGCTGGTCGTAAGCACGACACAGTCGATGGTATTTCCCATATAAAGAGCGTGTTCACGCGCCTGTGCTTCGGTGCTGAAGTGCTGCGGCTTCAGCTTGCGGCCCTGGTGGAAGCCACACACTACAAATGTCGTTGTATTCATCGATAGATCTCTTGAGTTCGCTCCAGCTTGCCGGGCGAATGTGTCAGGAGATAAGACAAGGGATCGTGAGGACGAAACCCCCTAATGAACCCGGACTTCGTGACTTTTAAAGCATCGAATGCCGCACGCTTTCGATAGGGAAACCGTTCTGTCGTAACAGTGGGTGGGCAATCAGGCGGCGATGCAAGTAATTGCGTCAAACGCCGCTCGCATTCACGGCAATAAAATCCGCCGACCGCGCTGGCACGCTTCTCCAAACCCTTTGAAACGCCTATCCTCGCCGGCTTGGCTTCCGTTGTTACTATGTATCAGAATGATCCCTGTCGAGCATCAGCTCGAACGTCTTCGATGGCCCGACGACGGACGCTTATCACCCGGTTGAGAGTCCTATGGGCACCCCGAAAAAATCAGGCAGCAACGGCTCGCGCGCGACCAAAACCGCCTGTTCTACCGCGATCTGCTGTTTGCTGATCAGCAGCTGTGCGGTGGGCCCCGACTTCAAAAAGCCTTCGCCACCCGGCGTCAGCAACTACACCGCTCACCCGCTGACTTCGACGACTGCTACCGCTGGCGTCGCCGGCGGCGAAGAGCAGCGTTTCGACAAGGGCGCCGATATTCCCGGCGACTGGTGGACGCTTTTTCATTCCGCGCCGCTGAACGCGCTCATCGAGCAATCGCTCAAGCGCAATGCCGACCTCAAGGCCGCACAGGCTGCGCTGCAGGTAGCCAGCGAAACCACCAAGGCTGGCCGCGGCAGTTTTTACCCCAGCGTGTCGGCCAGCTTCTCCGCATCGCGAGAGCAGGATCCGCCGGGCTCGCTCGCCCCCGTGCCGAGCAACAATGCCTATCGATACAACCTGTTCACGCCGCAGCTCAGCATTTCGTACGCACCGGATCTGTTCGGCCTCAACCGGCGAACGCTGGAGTCGCTGAAGGCGCAGGAAGAGGCGGTGCGCTTTCAGACCATCGCCACGCAGATCACGCTGAGCACCAATGTGGTGGCAGCGGTGGTGCAGCAAGCCTCGCTGCAGGCGCAGGTCGACGCCACGCGTCAGCTGGTGGACATCAATACGCACATGCTGAAGATCCTGCAGTACCAGCTGAGCAAGGGCTACGTAGGCCGGCTCGATGTCGCCGCGCAGGAGTCGCAGCTGGCCCAGGTCGTCGCGACGCTGCCGCCGCTGATGAAGCAGCTGGCGCAGCAGAACGACGCCCTGGCCGTGCTGGTGGGCCAGTTCCCGAACCAGCTGCCGAATCAGAACGTCGACCTGGCCAGCCTGCAGCTGCCGCAGAACTTGCCGGTGAGCCTGCCGTCGACACTGGTCGCGCAGCGTCCGGACGTCCGTCAGGCCGAAGCCAATATGCATGCGGCAAGCGCGCAGATCGGCGTGGCCACCGCCAACAGGCTGCCGAATATCGCGCTGACGGCCAATGCCGGCAGCACCGGGCTCTCGCTCAATCAGGTGTTCAAGTCGGGCACCGGTTTCTGGAATATCGGCTCGGCCATCACCGCTCCGATTTTCCAGGGCGGCACGCTGCTGCATCAGGAGCGCGCCGCCAAGGCGGCCTATGTCGAAGCGGCCGAACAATATCGCAGCACCGTGCTGACCGCGTTCCAGAACGTTGCCGACACGCTGGCCGCGCTCGAACAGGATGCCAATGGCCTGAAGGCATCGGCGCACGCGGCTGATGCCGCCAAGGTCACGCTGGATCTCTCGCAGCGCCAGTGGAAGGCCGGCTACGCCAACTACCTTTCTCTGCTGACCGCCGAACAGGGCTATCAGCAGGCGCGCATCAACCTGGTCCAGGCGCAGGCCAACCGCTTCGCAGACACCGCCGCGCTGTTTCAGTCGCTGGGCGGCGGCTGGTGGAATCGCGCCGACGTGAACAGCGCCAGCAACACTCCGATCGAGGCCAGCCCGGTCGATGCCAGTCAGGCCAACGTCCATCGGGCCAGTTCAGACCATGCCGACGCCACGCAGGTAAAAAATGAAAAGTAATTCGTTGCAGGGGATGCGTGAAAGGTCGCCTGCCGATCGCGTGCGCTTTTGCGCACGCACGCTTGCCGCCGTGCTCATCGCGGCCGCGGCGCTAGTCGCCGGCTGCTCGTCCAAAACGGACGACGACACGAACGCGCCGCCCGCCTCCTCCACGCCGCACGACGTCACGATGACAGCGGAACAGCGCCAGCACATCAAGCTCTACACCGTTGCGCCATCGACGTTTCGCAAGACGACCGAGACCACCGGCGCCGTCGATTTCGACAACGACCAGGCCACAAGCGTACTGGCACCCTTCTCCGGCCCCGTATCGCGCCTGCTGGTGTCACCCGGTGATCACGTAAAGAAAGGCCAGCCGCTGGCGATGGTGAACTCGCCCGACTTTGCCGCTGCCGTCAGCTCCTACAGCAAGGCGCTCGCTACCGCCAAAACCGACCGTCGCCTCGCCGATGCCGACAAGGATCTGGACCAGCATGAAGGCGTGGCCCGGCGCGAAAACGAGCAGGCGCAGACCGATGCGATAAACGCCGAGGCCGACCGCGACGCGGCGCTGCAGGCGCTGGTCGCTCTGGACATCGACCCGCAGGCGATCAAGAGCATTCAACAGGGCCACACGATCTCGCGCATCGAGGGCATCATCCGCTCGCCGATCAGCGGCACCGTGGCGGAAAAACTGATCACGCCCGGTCAGCTGCTGCAGGCCGGTACCACCGCCTGCTTCACCGTGGCCGATCTTTCGCGGGTGTGGGTGATGGCGCAGGTTTCCGGTGCCGACCTCAGCGCCATCAGCGTCGGTGATCCGGCGGAAGTGGTGACGGGAGTCGACAACCGAAACTTCGCCGGGCACGTCGACAACATTTCGGCGCTGGTGAATCCCGATACGCGGTCGGTGATTGCGCGCGTCGTGGTCGACAACCCCGGCGATTTTCTGAAAAAGCAGATGTACGTCACCGTGCGTATTCAATCGCGTCAGGACACTCAGGGCACGCTGGTGCCGGTATCGGCGATTCTGCGTGATGATGAAAACCTCCCCTTCGTCTACCTTGCGCAGCCGGACGGCAGCTTCGCGCGCCGCCCGATCACCCTCGGCGAACGCACCGGCGACCGGTTCAACATCACCAACGGCCTGCATGCGGGCGACCAGGTCGTGGTCGATGGCGGCCTCTTTGTCCAGTTCATGCAAAACCAATGAGCGAGCCATTGCCTCCTGACGAGACGCCGTCACGCACCGCGTCGATCATGAACCGGCTGGTCGGCTCCTCGCTGGCCCAGCCGCTGCTGATCATTCTGATGACCCTGCTGCTGACCGGCGCCGGCGCGCGATCGCTGCAGCGCCTGCCGGTGGACGCGTATCCCGATCTGTCGCCGCCGATTGTCGAGATCGTCACACAATGGCCCGGCCATGCAGCCGAAGAGGTGGAGCGGCTGATTACCGTGCCGGTCGAGCTGGCCATGAACGGCATCCCGAAGGTCGCCAACGCACGCTCCATTTCGCTGTATGGCCTGTCCGACGTGATCATCACGTTCAACGACGGCACCGATAAAAACTTTGCGCGGCAGGAAGTGTTCAATCGCCTCGGCGATGCCAGCCTGCCCAGCGGCATCACGCCGTCGGTATCACCGCTGTCCGCACCGTCCGGCCTGATCTACCGCTACGTGCTGCAAAGCCCCGATCGCTCGCCGATGGAGCTGAAAACGCTGGAGGCGTGGACGGTCGAGCCGCAGTATCGATCGGTACCGGGCGTGGCCGACGACTCCGGCTTCGGCGGCGGCACCATGCAGTATCAGGTGCTGCTGGACCAGGCCAGAATCGCCTCGGTCGGCCTGTCCGCCGTGCAGGTGGAAGCCGCGCTGGCGGCCAACAACGGCAACGCCGGCGGCGGCTTCTATTCGCAGGGCGGACAGTTCTATTACGTGCGCGGCCTGGGCCGCATGGAAACGCTGGAGGACATCAGCAACGTGGTGCTGGCCGTTCACAACGGCACACCGATCCTGCTGAAAGACGTTGGCCGCGTCGTCATCGGCATCGCCCCGCGCCTGGGTGAATTCGGCTATGAAAAGCAGGACGACGCCGTCGAAGGCGTGATCCTGCTGCGCACCGGCGAAAAAACCCAGGACGTACTCAAACGCGTCGAGGCCAAGACCAACGAGCTCAACAACGGCGTACTGCCCAAGGACGTCAAGGTCGTGCCCTACTACGACCGCACCGACCTGATCGCGCTGACTACCAAGATCGTTGAAGACAACCTGCTGCGCGGCATGCTGCTCGTGGTCGTGGTGCTGATCTTTTTCCTGTACGACTTTCGCGCCGGCCTGATCGTCGCCACCACCATTCCGCTGGCGCTGCTGTTTGCGTTTATCTGTCTGGACGTGCAGGGCGCGTCGGCAAACCTGCTGTCGATCGGCGCGATCGACTTCGGCATCCTCGTCGATGGTGCGGTGGTGATGGTGGAGAACATCTTCCGCCAGATTGCCGAGCGCAAGACCGAGGGCTCGCCGCTCAGCGTACGAACGATTATCCGCGATGCGGCGGCCGAAGTGGATCGCCCGCTGTTTTACGCCGTGGCCGTTATCGTGGTGAGTTTTCTGCCGATCTACGTGCTGTCCGGCCCGTCGGGGACGCTGTTCAAGCCGATGGCCGACACGATGATCTTCGCCCTGGTCGGCTCGCTGATCGTCACCCTCACCCTGCTGCCGGTGCTCTGTGCGTGGTTCATGCGCCGCGGCGTGCGCGAGCGGCGCAACGTGGTGTTCGAGGCGATCAAGTCGGTTTACATCAAGGGCCTCGACCTGTGCCTGGCTTTTCCGTGGGTGACGACGCTGGGCGCCACCGTCATCCTGCTGGGCTCGCTGCTGCTGATTCCGCGCATCGGCGCCGAATTCATGCCGCAGCTCGACGAAGGCGCGCTGTGGGTGCGCGCCACCATGCCGTACACCATCTCGTTCGACGAGTCGGCGAAGATCACACCGCGGATCCGCGAGATTCTGCGCAGCTTCCCCGAGGTCAACACGGTCGCGTCGGAGCTCGGTCGCCCCGACGATGGCACCGATTCGACCGGATTCTTCAACGTCGAGTTCTATGTCGGCCTGAAACCCTATTCGCAGTGGCACGGCAGCTATCGCACCAAGCCTGAGTTGATCGCCGCCATCAACCACAAGCTGGCCAGCTTTCCGGGCATCAATTTCAACTTCACCCAGCCGGCCGAGGATGCGGTGGACGAGGCCGAAACCGGCTTGAAGAGCGCGCTCGCGGTTAAAGTCTTCGGCGCCGACCTCAACACGCTGCAGCAGAAAGGCAAGGCGATCAAGCAGGTGCTGGAAAAAGTGCGCGGCATCCGCGGCGTGACCCTGGTGCAGGAGCTGGGTCAACCCAGCCTCACCATCAAGATCAATCGCGCAGCGATTGCCCGCTACGGCTTGAACGTATCGGACATCAACGGGCTGATCACCACGGCCATCGGCGGCGACGTGGCCACGCAAGTGGTGCAGCAGGAGAAGCAGTTCGATCTGGTGGTGCGCCTTGAGCAGAAGTATCGCGACAACCCCGAGGAGATCGGCAATATCCTGGTCGCCACGCCGGGCGGGCAGAATCTCCCGCTGCGGGAATTTGCCGACATCCAGGTGACCAACGGCGCCTCCTTCATCTATCGCCAGGACAACTCGCGCTACATCGGCGTGCAGTTTTCGGTCGAGGGCCGCGACCTGGCCGGTGCGGTGGGCGACGCCATCGCGCAGGTGAACAAGAAGATCACCCTGCCGTCGGGCTATCGCCTGGACTGGGGCGGCGAGTACTCCGAATACACCGCCTCGCGCGCGCAGCTCAACGTGATTCTGCCGCTGACGCTGGGGCTGATCTTTCTGCTGCTGTTCACCCTGTACAGCAATTTCAAATTCCCGTTCATTACCGTGGCCGGCGTGCTGCTGTCGGCACCGGTTGGCGGCATCGTGGCGCTGTGGCTTACCGGCACGCCGTTCTCGGTGTCGTCCGGCATTGGTTTTCTGGCGCTGTTCGGCGTGTCGGTACAGACGGCGGTGGTCTATATCTCCTACGTCAACGAACTGCGGCGCGGCGGCATCGACGTGACCGAAGCCATTCGCCAGGGCGCCATTCTGCGCCTGCGGCCGATCATGATGACGGCCCTGGTAGCCGCGCTGGGCCTGCTGCCGGCGGCGCTGGCCACCGGCGTGGGTACCGATACGCAGCGGCCGTTCGCCCTGGTCATCGTCAGCGGCCTGTTTACGCGGTTGCTGATCAGCATTTTCCTGATGCCGGCGCTGTACGCGCTGGTGGCGCGCAAGAATGATCGACTCGAGGTCTGAACTCTCGGCTCGCTCTTTCAGAGGGAGCCGCGTGAGCCGAGACATCGCGGTCAAGTGCTGTAACGCGTGACGGCGTTCTAGACGGCGGGTTCACCCGGCATCCACGAGTCTGTCGATGATTTTTTACCGTCTCGCCCGACAATGCGGGAATAAGTCGACAGCAGGCCAGCGGCCCGCCACCATGTCGCGGCGCCCAGCCCCGCGCGTCCTTTCAAGGGAGTGTCACGTGCACCATCAGCAAGATCACGACGCCTCGGCCGCCGCTAGCGGGCTCGCCAAAACGCCAACAGGTATCCGCGGCCTGGATGACATCACCCTGGGCGGCTTGCCCAACGGCCGCCCCTCGCTGCTGTGCGGCGCGGCAGGCTGCGGAAAAACACTGTTCTCGATGACCTTTCTGGTCAATGGCGTCACGGCCTATGACGAGCCCGGCGTGTTCATGAGCTTCGAGGAGCGCACCCGCGATCTGGAGGAAAACGTGGCCTCGCTGGGCTATCGCGTGGCCGATCTGATCGCCGAAAAGAAGCTGGTGGTCGACCATATCCATATCGAACACTCCGAAATCGAGGAAAGCGGCGATTACGATCTGGAAGGGCTGTTCGTGCGGCTGGGCTTTGCGATCGATTCCATCGGGGCCAAGCGCGTGGTGCTGGACACCATCGAGGCGCTGTTTTCCGGGCTGTCGGACACGGCCCTGCTGCGCGCCGAGCTGCGCCGGCTGTTCGGCTGGCTGAAGGACAAGGGCGTCACCGCCATCATTACCGCCGAGCGCGGCGAGGGGCAGCTGACCCGCTTCGGCATCGAGGAGTACGTGTCGGACTGCGTGATCCTGCTGGACAACCGCGTCGAGGATCAGATCACCACGCGTCGCCTGCGCGTCGTGAAGTACCGCGGCTCCGCCCACGGCACCAACGAATATCCGTTCCTCATCGACAATGAGGGCATCACGGTGTTGCCGATCACGTCGGCCGGACTGCGGCATCAGATTTCCCAGGAGTCGGTATCCACCGGCGTGGACGATCTGGACGCCATGCTTGGCGCGGGCGGCTATTTCCGCGGGTCGAGCGTGCTGATCTCCGGCCTGGCCGGCACCGGCAAATCGACCTACGGCGCGGCGTTCGTCAATGCCGCGTGCCGGCGTAGCGCGCGCTGCCTGTATTTTGCCTTCGAAGAATCGCCCGAGCAGATCGCGCGCAACATGCGCTCGGTCGGCTTCGACCTGCAGCCGCATGTCGACAGCGGCCTGCTGCGTTTCGAGGCGGCGCGCCCGAGCATCTACGGTTTCGAAATGCATCTGGCGCGGATGTATCGCGACATCGAGCGCTTCGATCCGCAGGCCATTGTGGTCGATCCCATTTCTGCGTTCCGCGGCCCTTCGCTGGAAATCCACGCCACGCTGGTGCGCATTGCCGATATCTGCAAGTCGCGCGGCATCACCGCGGTATTCACCAGCCTGTCGACCGTCGGCGACCAGATGAACGAGAACGAGCGCTGCGTGTCCTCGCTGATGGATACCTGGATTTCGCTGACCGACATGGAGGCCAACGGCGAGCGCAACCGCGTGCTGTACATCCTCAAATCCCGCGGCATGAGCCACTCCAAGCAGCTGCGCGAATACCAGCTGTCAGACAACGGCATTCACTTTGTCGATGTCTACGCCGGACCGGAGGGCGTACTCACCGGCACGGCGCGGCTGGCGCAGGAAGCGCGCGAGCGCGAAGCCAGCAAGGCACGTCAGCAGAACATCCAGAAAATGCACCGCGAACTGACCCGCAAGCGTGAGGCGGCAGAACGTCGCATTGCCGAGCTGCACGCCGATCTTGCACGCGAAGAAGACGAAGTGCAGACGATCATCGAGCAGGAGGAAGCCAGAGAGGCAACGCTCGGCACCGATCGCTCAACCATGGCGACAGCGCGAGGCCACCAGCATGGTCAATGACTCACACGAACCATCCGTCGAGGTGGCGAGCCCGGAACCCGGCGCTTACAACCTTCGGCTCTACGTGGCCGGGCAGACGCCAAAGTCGCTCGCTGCGATCGCCAATCTGAAAGCGATCTGCGAAGACCATCTTTCCGGTCGCTACTCCATCGAGGTAATCGACTTGACCGTCACGCCACAACTTGCCGCCGGTGATCAGATTGTGGCCTTGCCTACGCTGGTGCGCACGCTGCCGCCGCCGTTGAAGCGCGTGATCGGCGATTTGTCGAATACGGAAAAAGTCCTGGTAGGGCTTGATATCCGCCCGCGCCTGGCCAGCACGTCATGACGTCTGATGCCGCTGCGCCGGTCTCCGATCCCGAGCGCTACAAGCTGTGTCTGTTCGTCACCGGTTCCACTCCGCGGTCGGCGCGCGCCATCGAGAACATGCAAAAGATCTGCGACGAAAATCTGCAGGGCCGCTACGATCTGGAAATCATCGACGTCTACGAAAACCCGGAAGCCACGCGCGACCTGCAGATCATTGCCACACCCACGCTGGTGAAAATCCTCCCCGAACCGCTGCGGCGCATCATCGGCGACCTGTCGAACAAGGAGCGCGTGCTGGCGGGTCTCAATCTGGCGCCGCTGGGCGCGGCGAATAACCGACTGAAATGAGCGGCCCGGACAGCAACGCAGAGCTTGTCGCAGCGCTGCTGCGCATTGCCGATCTGGAAGCCCGGCTGAGTGAGGCCGATGACACGCTGGAGGCGATCCGCGCCGGCGAGGTTGATGCGGTGGTGGTCGGCGGCCCGGACGGCCAGCTCATCTACACCCTGGAAAACGCAGACCGGCCCTACCGTCTGTTGATCGAGCAGATGCAGGAGTGCGCCGTCACACTGGGCGTGGACGGCACCATCCTCTACTGCAATCAGCGTCTTTCCGCGCTGACCGGCGTGCGCCGCGAAGCTCTGGTGGGGCGCCACCTGCAGGATTTCGTCGCGCCATCGGACCGCTCCGTGTTCGACCAGCTGCTGACGCGCGGCTCCGTGGCGGGGCGTTCGGCCGAATTCAGCCTTATCACGGCCAACGGCAACGAAAACGTGCCAGTCAACATGTCGGTCGCCGATTTGCCCATCGAAGTTGGCACACCGGACCTGCTCTGCGGTGTGATCACCGACCTTACCCGCAGCCGCAAGCGCACCGACGAGCTGGCCGCCGCCAACCAGCAGCTGGCGCTGGAAATCGACGAACGTCGCCGCACCGAGGACAAGCTGCGGCTGGCGCTGGATGCCGCCGACATGGGCAACTGGGACATGGATCTGCTCAGCGGCACAACCACGCGCTCGGCTCGCTTCGATCAGATCATCGGCGACGTGGACCTGGGCAGCTGGACGCCGCAGGAGGCAGCGCAACTGTTTGTCGACGAAGATCGGCGCGCGGTTGCCGATGCGTTTGCCGCGGCGCTGGCCAGCGGCGTCATCGAACTGGAAAAACGCATTCGTCGCCGCAACGACGGCGCCCTGCGCTGGGTGCAGATCAAGGGATTGACGTTTTACGATGAAGGCCGACCTGTACGCATCGCCGGCGTGGTGTCGGATGTCACCGACCGCCGACTGATCGACGAACAGCTGCGCCAGGCGCAGAAAATGGAGGCGATAGGTCAGCTCACTGGCGGCGTGGCGCACGACTTCAACAATCTGCTGATGGTGATCGCCGGCAGCCTGGACCTGCTCGAAAGCCGCCTGGACGGTGACGCCAAGACCATCCGCTATCTCAGTACCGCACGCCACGGCGTAGCGCGCGGCGCCAAGCTCAACCAGCAGCTGCTGGCATTTGCCCGCCGACAGGATCTGCGCACGGAGTCGGTCGATATCGGCGCCCTGCTTTGCTCGTTCGAGAACCTGCTCGATCGCGCCATTGGCGAGACCATCGCGGTCACCATCAAGAATCCGCCTGCCCTGCTGCATGCGCGCACCGATCCGCATCAGCTGGAAACGGCGATTCTGAATCTGGCCATCAACGCCCGCGATGCCATGCCCCAGGGCGGGTCGCTCACCGTCTCTACCGGCGTGCGCACGATACGTTCGAAAACCGCCGCACTGAACAACACCGTTGCCGGCGACTACGTCGTCGTTACCGTGGCCGATACCGGCACGGGCATGAGCGCCGAAGTGGTATCGAAAGTCTTCGAACCGTTTTTCACGACGAAGGAAGTCGGCAAGGGCACCGGCCTGGGCCTGAGCCAGGTCTACGGGTTCGCCAAACAGTCCGGCGGCTTTGTCACCATCGAGAGCGTGATCGGCGAAGGTACCGCGGTGTCGATCCACCTGCCCCGTGCCGAGGCGCCCAGCGCCAGTGCCGAGGAGCGTCCGCTCATCCGCGAGGTGAAGGGCCAGGGCACCATTCTCGTGGTGGAAGACGACGACGACGTGCGCGAAATTGCCGGCAGCATGCTGCGCGAACTGGGCTACGTGGTTTTCGAGGCCGACCGTGGCAACAAGGCGCTGACGCTGATCGACTCCGGCGCGCCGATCGACCTGGTGTTTACCGATGTGATCATGCCCGGCGACGTGGGCGGCATCGAACTGGCGCGCGAGATCAAGGCCCATTACAAGCACATCCCCGTGCTGCTTACCTCCGGCTACACGGCCCAGCGCCTGCAGACCGACGATATGGACGAAGGCCTGCAGATACTTCGCAAACCCTATAACCGTGTGGACCTGTCTCTAGCCGTAAAGTCGGCGATCACCGGCGAACGCCAACCCTGAAATGTGGCGGTACCCATGCCGTGGCAACGACGGCCATGGCGCTGCTCGCGGGTGCTCTCACGTGATCTGAAAGCATAAAAAAGGCG
>CBAAAD010000036.1:0-13107 GCA_964658785.1 uncultured Methylobacterium sp. | reverse complement strand
CTCGCACAGCACGCGCACGCCGATGCTGTCCGGATCATGCACCTCGGCCAGCTTGGCGCGCAGCAGCGCCATCGACTGCAACCGGGCGTAGTTGAAATAGAACAGATCCCACAGATCGCCGCTGGCGGTGAGCAGCGCAGCCACCAGCACCGTCCAGCTGATCTGCGTGCCGTAGCCCCAGGCGTTGCGCTGGCCGAGCCAGTGAAACACCACGAACAGCAGCAGGGCCGCCAGTGCCGAGATCAAGCCGGCCTGCAGGCCGCCGACCATGCCAAACCCCATCCAGCTCTGGTCGTAATGCACGGGCGCCTCGCTATGGTGGTGGGGACTCGCCGCCATTATGCCGCGAAGCGCTGTCTCTAAGCAGGCGTATTGCCGCCGGCCATCGCTGGCGTTTTTTGCGCGCACAGGTTCGGCTTCGCGAACCCTTGTCGCCCACGGCGCCAGCGCCCGATGCCGCTGCGGACGCTTGCCGCCAGACATGTCATTGCCCGGCACCTGCGTCGAAAAGACCGGCGGCGGCTGATGATCGAGCAGCACGTCCGACAGGCGCGGCACGCTAGACTTCCTCTCGCCACGCCCTTCCGCAAGGCTCGTTTATGAAACCTGTCATCGAATCGCATGCCGCGCTGATCGTCGTCGACGTGCAGCCGGATTTCATGCCCGGCGGCGCGCTCGCGTGTCATGAGGGGGACGCGATCGTGCCCGGCATCGACGCGTTGCTGCGCGCCGGCGTGTTCGAACACGTGGTCGCCACGCAGGACTGGCACCCCGCCGGCCACGTGTCGTTCGCCAGCTCGCATGCCGGCCGCAAGCCGTTCGAGCAGATCGCGCTGTATGGCCAGCCGCAAACGCTGTGGCCCGACCACTGCGTGCAGGGTACGCAAGGCGCGGCGCTGCACGGCGGCGTGGACTGGTCGGCGCTGAATGCGGTGATCCGCAAAGGCAGCCGTGCTGGCGTCGACTCGTACAGCGGCTTTCGCGAAAACCACGGGCCGAACGGCGAACGGCCCAGCACCGGCCTGGCCGGCTGGCTGAGCGAGCGCGGGGTGGTGGAGGTTTACGTGTGCGGGCTGGCGCGCGACGTCTGCGTTTTATGGACAGCGCAGGACGCGGCGGAAGCCGGCTTTCGCACGCACGTGCTGTGGGATCTGACCCGTCCGGTCACACCCACGACGGATGACGCCACGCGCGAAGCGCTTGCCGCCCAGCGGATCGACATCGTCAACGTTGACGCGCTGCACCCCGCCTGATGTAGCAGGTGCCACCGCAGTCGGGTTCAAACCATCGCCCGCGACCACTGCTGCGGCAGCAGGATCGGAAACAACCCCGCGGCGCGTGATCGCCAGTCCAGCTTCAGCAGCTCCTTGTCCTTGCTGATCAGCCAGCGGGCTCCGCTGGCCAGCGCCAGCTCGAGAAATTTCTGATCATCCGGATCAGCGCAGCGCGGCAGCCACGCGTCATCCGCAACGGTGGATTCTTCGGCGGGCAAGTGATGAATCAGCGCGTCGAACCCGGCGCTCACCTCAGGCCGGGTCACGTCGTCGATCGGCACCTGCGGGTAGTGCAGCACGCGGCGCCACTCATTGCGGCAATCGTCGCGCGTCACTGCCTGCACCGAGCCGTTGCGCAGTGCCGTCATCAGATGCGCGCTGTGCGGATCATTGAACAAAAACAGATCGAGACAGACGTTGGTATCCAGCACGATGCGCGGCGCGCCTGGCGCAAGCGGATGGTCCGCCGTCAAGCGTCGTTCTCACCGGCCGCGCTGACCTGCGGTTCGCCGTCGTCGTCGATGCGCACGCTCAGGGAAATCGGCCGGCAGCAGACCTGGCAGTCTTCGATGTAGAACTGATCGCCGGCCGACTCGTCGACCAGAATCTCGATCGGCTCGCCGCAGTAGGGGCAGGAAATATCGCAGGGCGTAGGCATGGATGCATCACCGGAACACGGCGGGCCAGCTTGCCACAGAGCCGGCGCCGGATGCGTCCAGGCCAGGCGCTACAATCGCCGCACCGGCCGCCGCACACTTTCACCACGACAAGGCTTGCGATGAATTCACCGCTCAAGCGTTTCAGGCAGCGCCCGCGCATCGTCGACGTCGGCGGCAAGGCCTTCGTCAGCGTGGGCCTGTCGCAGCGATTCTGGGACGACATCTACCACCGCGCGCTGACCATTCGCTGGCCGGTATTTTTTGGTCTGATCGGCGCGATCTTCCTGTTGCTCAACGCCCTGTTTGCGACCATCTACCAGCTCGGCGACAACGCGATCGCCAACCAGTATCCGCACGGTTTCGGCGGCGCGTTTTTCTTCAGCGTCGAAACGCTGTCCACCGTCGGCTACGGCGACATGCACCCGCAGACGGTGTACTCGCACGTCGTGGCCACGATAGAGATTTTCACCGGCATGGTCAGCATCGCGGTGGTGACCGGCCTGATCTTTTCGCGCTTCTCGCGGCCGCGCGCGAAGATCCTGTTCGCCGACCATCCGGTGGTGCGCACCATCGACGGCCAGCCCACGCTGATGATCCGCGCCGCCAACACCCGGCAGAACGTGATCGCCGAGGCCTCGGCGCAGCTGCACCTGCTGCGGCTGGAGACCTCGCCGGAAGGCTTTCGCCTGCGCAAGATCCACGACCTCAAACTCACCCGTGACCGGCATCCGATCTTCGTGCTCAGCTGGAGCCTGATGCACGTGATCGACGCCAGCAGCCCGCTGTTCGGCGAAACGTCGGAAAGCCTGGACCGCAAGCAGGCGTTACTGCTGCTGACCATCGAGGGCATCGACGAAACCACCGCGCAGTCCATGCTGGCGCGCCAGCGCTGGAACCACAGCGACCTGCGCTGGAATCATCGCTACATCGATCTCGTCAGCGAGGGCGACGACGGCGTCAACACCATCGACTACAGCGTCTTCCACCAGGTACTGCCGCTGGACGAGGGCGAAAAACCGTCCGGCTGAATCGATTCGGTCAGCGCCTGAGAAGCTTTGTCGGCAAGGCGATACACTGCGCGCACCGAATCTGCACGCTGCACGAGAAAACAACCATGGCCGAGCGCGAGTTCAACCACTACCGTGCCCATTCCGGGGCTACGCTGGAAGGCTCGCGCTATACCGCATATCTGGCCATTACGCCGCGCGGCAACGGCTTCCCGATGTATTTCGCGATCTGCGAAAACCGCAGCTTTCGCGCCAAGGATGTCGCCGAGGCCGCCGCCGCCAAGGCGCTGGCCGACATGACCGGGCTGGAAGACGACGGCACGCCGATCTTCCCCGAGGGCTACACCGGCTTCGACGACGACGACGCGCCGGCCGACCCGGCCTGACGCGAATCAGCCGCGCAGGCCATCACACGGCCCGCTGCGCAAGCTCGGCCACGGCCGCGAGAATATCGGCCGGCAGCGCCACCGTAATCACCCGCTGCTCGTCGTCGCCCAGCCCGGTCTCCAGCTCGTGCGCCCAGGTCACGTGATACGGCAGGTGCACGCCCCAGCCACCGAGACGCACCACCGGCTCGATATCCGAACGCAGCGAGTTGCCGACCATGACGAACTGCGCCGGCTGCCGATCGAATTCGTTGAGCACGCGCCGGTAGGTCCTGGCATCTTTTTCCGAAACGATCTCGATGCGCTGAAACAGGTCGGCCAGACCCGACTGCGCCACCTTCTTTTCCTGATGAAACAGGTCGCCCTTGGTGATCAGTACCACGGCGTAATCCGCCGCCACCTGCTCGACCACCTCGCGCATGCCGGGCAACAGTTCCACCGGATGCTGCAGCACCGTTTTGCCAAGCTCGACGATCCGGTGAATATCGCTCGCCGAAATGCGCTGCCCGGTGATCGCGACGGCGGTTTCCACCATCGACAGCGTCATGCCCTTGGCACCGTAGCCAAATAGCTTGAGATTGCGCTGCTCAGTCGCGAGCATGTCGCTGCGCACGTGGGCATCGGCCAGATCGACGTAGCGGCCGATGATGGACGCAAACGCGGCGTTTGCCTGCTGGTAGTAGTCCTCGCTGTGCCACAGCGTGTCGTCGCCGTCGAAGCCGATCAGTTCAAGCATGCTGAAAACCGTCTGTCTCGTGGTGGGTGCGTATCGCCATTGCCGCAGCGGGTCGCGTCTAAGGGCAACGTAGTATGCTGAAAACCCATGACACGTTTTCGCCTACCCGCCTTTATTCCACGCCGCTGGCAGTTGCGCGACATACGTCGTGCGCGGCTGACGCGCTGGGTGCTGATGGCAGGGGTGCTGGTCATGCTCGGAATGCAGACGGCTATAGCCGCTTACGCCTGCACCATGCCATCCAGCGCGAGCGGCCCGGCCTCGGCGATGGGCACGATGGGCGACGCCTCCATGCCGACCAGCTGTTCGGAGATGGCGCATGCCGTGGCTAACGCCCCGTTGTGCCAGAAGCACTGCACTCCCGACGCGTCCGCGCCGACGGCGGCGCATGCGCTTTCGGTGCCGCCCAACCTGCTGGCGGCACTACCGCCGGATTCGCCCGTGCTGCCGGCACACGTGCAGGCCGCGCTCGAAATCGATGCACGTCACCGGCGGCATCCTCCCGGACCACCCGCTTCACTCCTGTTCTGCTCGCTCCTGATCTAGCGCCTCGATCACCGTCGACGCGCCGCCGTGCCCGCGTGGGCGCGGCGCCCATGGATTGCAGGAGTTTCTTGTCATGCTGTTTTTTCCGTTGACCCGACGCGCGATAGCGCGGGGTTTGGCCATAGCGTTCGCCTGGACGATGGCCACGGCCGCCGCCAGCACGGCTCCGCTAACGCTCGATGTTGCCGTTCAAAATGGCGTCAGCCGTGCGCCGCTGCTCGCTTCGCGCAACGCCGACATCGACGCCGCGCACGAAGAAGCCGGTCGCGCGGGGCAGCTGCCCGATCCGTCGCTGACCTTTGGTGTGGCCAATTATCCCGTGACCGATCCGGGCGCCTTCAGCCTGCGCTCGGACAGCATGACCATGCGCAGTTTCGGCCTCATGCAGACCATCCCGTCGCGCGCGGCGCGTGACGCCGATCGCACGCTGGCTGCGGCGCAAGTAGATGCGGCCGAGGCGGATCGAGTGAGTACGACGCAAACCGTGCGGGAGCGCATCGCCGATGCATGGATCGACGCCTGGGCAACGCAGCGCAAGCGCGCGTTGCTGGAGCAAATGCGCGGCGAAGATGCTTTGGCCATCCAGATCACCCAAGCGCGTCTGCGCGGGGGTGACGGCAGCGCGACCGATGCCCTGGCGGCGCGGGCCGATGCGGCGACGCTGGACAATCGGCTGGATGCGGTCGACGCCGACCTCGCCGCCGCACAGGCCAGCCTGCAGCGCTGGCTTGGCGAACCGGCATCCACCCTGGCCGATGACCCCGACTTCGGCCAGCTGCCGGTGAGCCCGGATCGGCTGAAAAGCAATATGGATCGGCAGGCGCCGCTGCAGGCGTGGCAGGCGCGTGAGCAGGTCGCACAAGCCGCGCTGGATCAAGCGCGTGCGGCCAGACATCCCGACTGGAGCATCAGCGCCATGTACGGCAAACGTGCGCCCAATCTCTCGGACATGGTCGCGCTGCAGGTAGGCGTGAGCCTGCCACTGTTTACCCGCAACCGACAGGATCGCGGCATCAGCGCAAAGCAGGCGCAGTGGGATGCGGTGCAGGACGCGCACGAGGATGCGCGCCGGGCGCAGGGCGAAATGATCGAACGGACGGTGGCAACGTGGCAGGGATGGAACCGGCAGATTCAGCGCTATCAGGACACCCTGCTGCCGCTGGATCGTGACCGCGCACAAACCGCGCTGGCGAGCTATCGCGCAGGCGGTTTGCTGCAGCCCTGGCTCGATGCGCGACGAGAGGAGATCGAACGACGCATCAGCTTCGCCGATGCGCTGGCCGCACGCGCGCGCCTGTGGGCATCGCTGGCCTACCTGATGCCCGCAAACGTGCCAAACGACGGGGTCACGCCATGAATCGCGCCATGAAACTTTCTACCGCGGTTGCGCTGGCCATCCTCCTGCTGGTGATCGGTTATCTCGGCGGTCGCCGCCAAGCGCCGGCGGCAACGGCTGGCGCTGCCGAGGGTAGTAAAAAAATCCTGTACTGGTACGACACGATGGTGCCCGAGCAGCACTTCCCCCAACCGGGCCTATCGCCGATGGGCATGCAGATGGTGCCAAAGTATGCGGACCCGCAAACGCCGACAGACGGTGTGCGTATCGATGCCGGCACCGTGCAGAACCTCGGCGTGCGCACCGCCGTGGTCGAACGCCGGGTGCTGGCATCGGCGATCCGGGTACCCGGCACGATCACCTGGGATTTGCGCAAGGTCGTGATCATCAGCGCGCGGGTCGACGCGATCATCAGCAAACTTGACGTGCGGGCGCCCTACACCACCGTGGTCGCCGGCGAACCGCTGGCCGCATTGCTGGCACCGCAGTGGAGCACCGCGCTGGCCGAATACCGCGCGCTTCAACAAGCGCAGTCGGCGGACGCGAAAGCCTTGCGTGCGGCTTCGCGCGCGCGGCTGCAGATGCTCGGGCTCACGTCGGCGGATGTTCAGTCGTCGAATCGGGGACCGGGTGCGGCGATCGTCCTGCACGCTCCGCACGCAGGTATCGTGACGACACTGGACGTCCGCGAAGGGCAGCGCGTCAGCGCGGGGCAAACGCTGATGAGCCTCAACGATTTGTCCACCGTATGGATCGAGGCGGCCTTGCCTCAATCGGTCGGCGCCACGATACGCGCCGGCACACCCGTCACGGTATCGGTTGATGCGCTGACGGGACGCACCTTTGCCGGCACGGTGGAAACACTGCTGCCGGATATCGATGCGGCGACGCGCACGCAGCGCGCGCGCATCGTGCTGGATAATCCGGACGGCGCCTTGAGTCCGGGCATGTTCGCCACCGTGCAGCTGAACCCCGCGCAGGGCAAGGCCGTGCCGGTGGTACCGGACGATGCGCTCATCGCGACCGGCAGTCAGACCCGCGTGATCGTCGCCGAAGACGGTGGACGCTTTCGTGCGCAGCCGGTCATTCTCGGTGCCGCCGCAGGCGGTTATACCGAAATACGTGATGGCCTCAGCGCTGGCGAAAAGGTCGTTATTTCCGGGCAGTTTTTGATCGATTCCGAAGCCAGCCTGTCCGGCGCGCTGGAGCGGTTGAACAGCAGCGCACCGACGCCCGCATCAGCCGGCAGCGCGCCCATGCCGGGCATGCCGATGGGCAAGCAGCCATGATCGCTGCGCTCATCCGTCACGCCATCGCCCATCGCCTGCTGGTGCTGCTGGCCGCGCTGGTGCTGGCCGTGGTCGGCGTGTTCTGCGCCATGCATACGTCGATCGACGCGCTGCCGGAACTCTCCGATACGCAGGTGATCATTCGCACCAGCTACCCCGGTCAATCACCGCAGGTCGTCGAGGATCAGGTGACCTATCCGCTGGCCACCACCATGCTGTCGGTGCCGGGTGCAAAAACGGTGCGCGCGTATTCGTTCTTCGGCGACTCCTACGTCGATGTACTGTTCGATGACAGTACCGATCTGTACTGGGCGCGTTCGCGCGTGCTGGAGTACCTGAGTCAGGTGCGCGACCGCCTTCCGAAAGAAGTCACGCCCGCACTGGGACCGGACGCCACCGGGCTCGGCTGGATTTACGAATACAGCCTGATCGATCGCACCGGTCGGCATGACCTTGGCCAGCTGCGCGCGCTGCAGGACTGGTTTTTGCGCTACCAGCTCAAGACCGTGCCGGACGTCGCCGAAGTCGCCACGCTGGGCGGCATGGAGCGGGCCTGGCAAATCGTGCCCGACACCGTCGCCCTGGCAGCACGCGGCATCACCGTGGCACAGCTGGTGGACGCGGTGCGCTCTGCCAACGGTGCCAACGGCGGCTCGGTGATCGAGCAAGGCGAAGCCGAACTGATGGTGCGCAGCGAAGGGTATTTAACGACGCGCGCGGATTTCGAAAACGTACCGATCATCGTCAATGCGAACAGCGTGCCGGTATTACTGCGCGATGTCGCAACCGTGCGGCGCGGCCCGTCGTTTCGGCGTGGCGTGGCCGAGCTGGATGGTCAGGGCGAAGTGGTTGGCGGCATCATCGTCATGCGTTCGGGCAAGAACGCGAAAGCCACCATCGCGGCAGTAAAGGCGCGACTGACACAGCTGCAGCGCAGCCTGCCGGCCGGCGTACAGATCGTGCCCACCTACGACCGCTCGCAACTGATCGATGCGGCGGTGGAAAACCTGTGGGGCAAGCTGCTGGAAGAATTTCTGATTGTCGCCCTGGTCTGCGCGCTTTTTCTTGGTCACCTGCGTTCGGCGCTGGTTGCCGTGATCACCCTGCCGCTGGGCGTATTGACCGCCTTCATCGTGATGCACGTGCAGGGCGTGTCGGCCAACATGATGTCACTGGGCGGCATCGCGATCGCCATCGGTGCGATGGTCGATGCGGCCATCGTGATGATCGAGAACACGCACAAGCACCTGGAGCGCTGGCGTGACGCCAACGACGGGCGCGAGCCGCAGGCAGCGCAGCGCTGGTCGCTGATCGCCGAATCCAGTGCGGAGGTCGGCCCCGCGCTGTTCGTCAGCCTGCTGATCATTGCGCTGTCGTTTGTGCCGGTGTTTGCGCTACAAGGTCAGGAGGGCAAGCTGTTCAAGCCGCTGGCGTTCACCAAGACCTATGCGATGGCGGCCGCCGCCGGACTTGCGGTGACCCTGGTGCCGGTGCTGATGGGGTACCTGGTACGCGGGCGCATTCGCGCCGAGCACGACAATCCTCTCAATCGTCTGCTGATTCGCATGTATCGACCAATCCTCGATGCGGTGCTGCGCTTTCCTAAGGCGACCCTGCTGATGGCCGGCGTGCTGTTGCTCAGCGCGCTCATTCCCCTGAGCCAGCTGGGCAGCGAGTTCATGCCGCCGATGGACGAAGGCACGTTGCTGTACATGCCCACCGCACAGCCCGGGCTATCCGCCGGCAAAGCCGCGCAGCTGCTGCAGCTGACCGATCGCATGATCAAGACCGTGCCCGAGGTGGATCATGTCTTCGGCAAGGCGGGCCGTGCAGAGACGGCAACCGATCCGGCGCCGCTGGAAATGTTCGAAACCACCATCACCTTCAAGCCCAGGGCACAGTGGCGCCCCGGCATGACCATGGCGGGCATCAAGACCGCGCTGGATAACGCGGTGCATGTGCCGGGCCTGACCAACCTGTTCGTGCCGCCGATCCGAAATCGCATCGACATGCTTTCCACCGGCATCAAGAGTCCTATCGGCATCAAGGTGTTGGGCACGGATCTGGCGACGCTGCAGAAGGTGGCCGACCGAATCCAAGCCGTCGCCACGGGCGTGCCCGGCGTCAGCTCGGCGATTGCCGAACGCCCCGCCAGCGGCCGCTATGTCGATGTGCATATTCGGCGCGACGACGCGGCGCGCTATGGGCTGACGCAGCAAACCGTGCAACAGCTGATCGCGACGGTGGTCGGCGGCGATCCCATCGGCGAGACCGTTGAAGGCCGCGAGCGCTATCCGATCGTGCTGCGCTACCCGCGCACCGAACGGGATTCGGTCCAGGCCCTGCGGCAAATGCCGATCGTCTCCGCGACCGACGCGCAGCTGGTTTTGAGTCAAATCGCAGACATCAACGTCGACGCCGGCCCGTCCATGCTGAAAAGCGAAAACGGTCAGCTGGCCACCTATGTCTACGTCGACACTGCCGGTCGTGACCTGGGCGCTGTGGTGGCCGATCTGCAGACGGCGGTTGCGCAAAACGTAACGCTGCCGGCCGGCGTCACGCTGGCCTGGTCGGGACAGTTCGAGTATCTGGCCAGCGCGATGGCGCGTCTCAAGCTGGTGGTGCCGGCGGCGCTGCTGATCATCTTTGCGCTGATTTATTCGGTCTTTCGACGCGCAAGTGAGGCGGCGCTAATCATGGCGAGCGTGCCGCTGGCGCTGGTTGGCGGACTCTGGCTGATCTGGCTGCTGGGCCACGCCGTATCGGTGGCGACCATGATCGGCTTTATCGCACTGAGCGGCGTCGCGGCGGAATTTGGCGTGGTAATGCTGCTGTACCTGCGCCATGCGTGGGAATACCGCCTAGCGCTCGATCCGCACGCCGGCCCCTCAGCGCTGAACGATGCGATTCGCGAGGGCGCCGTGCTGCGCGTGCGGCCCAAGGCGATGACGGTGGCCGTAATTCTCGCCGGCCTGTTTCCGATCCTGCTCGGCCACGGCGCCGGCTCCGAAGTGATGCAGCGCATCGCCGCGCCGATGATCGGCGGCATGCTCACCGCGCCGCTGCTGTCCATGCTGGTCATGCCGGCGGCATTCCAGCTACTGGTTCTCCACCGGCTGCGTCGCGGCAGCCAGATCAACGCCACGTTTGACCCAAACCCAAAGGAAACTGACTCATGAAAAAGCGGCTTGTTTCTACCCTTCTTGCCGGCACGCTGATCGCAGCCTGCGGCAGCGTCGCTGCGCAAACGATGGATCCGAACATGCCCGGCATGGCCGGCATGGACAAAGCCCCATCGGCCGACGCGCAGGGCGTCGGCGTGGTCAAGGCAATCGACCCGACCAAGGGCACCATCACGCTGCAGCACCAGCCGATCGCGTCCATTCATTGGCCGGCCATGACCATGGCATTCAAGGTCGCCTCGCCGGATCTGCTGAAGAACGTCAGCGTCGGTGAAAAAGTGCAGTTCGGCCTGCGGCCAGCGGGCATGAACAGCACGGTGACGTCGATCAAGGCGCTGCCGTAACCAGACCGCGAGCGCCTGCGCAAGCTCGCGCTCGTTATTTCCGCGGATACATAGATATGGAAAATTCCGGCGCCGTGACGCATGGCCGAACGCAGGAAAATCAACAACAGCGCCGATCCGATGAGACGATCGGGCTAGCCTGGTTCCGCAATCCACATAACCGCGCCAGCCGCGCGCACGGCGACGCCTTCAACTACGCGCTTGCTTGAGCACTCCCACGCCGACGACAGGTTGGCGTCGCCACGCCGGTGCGGCTTAAGCAGAACAGGAGACGTCCCGTTGGCTACACGGTTTATCGCGCCAAGGCGTCCAATAGTTTCGAAAAAAGGAACGCCCGGATTGACCATTCGAACGACGATTTGCACGGCAACCGCCATCGCGGCGGCAAGAACGAGCCTACCTTGCACAGGCGCGATCGCGCCTTGGCCCGGAGGCCTGCACCCACTAAAGCGATGCTCAAGGCGTACGTAACGGCATCACCCAGATTGTCGAGCCCACTTGCTTGCGTAAACGCCGGCCCGGTGCCTGTGCGGATGTGTCTTCGGCAACTCAGGCTCAGTGGCCATGGCGATGATGAATATCGGGAAAGTGGGGATGACTGTGCGCGAGCGCCTCGTGCTTGTGCGGATGCGTATGCGGCTCCTCGCCGTCCCATGCGAAGTCGTGCGTGTGCTGGTGATGTTCGTCGTGACGATGACGATGATCGTGCGCCATCGGTTCGTGCACATGCGCGTGGGCGTGGCGCTCGCTGACGTGCAGCCACACGCCCAGCGCCATCAGCAGCCCGGCGAGCCAGAAGGTGACGCCCGGATGCTCGCCAAAAAGCAGCAGCGACAACGCCGCGCCAACAAACGGCGCGGTCGAAAAATACGCGCCGGTGCGGGCGGTGCCGAGACTGCGCAGCGCCAGCACAAACAGCACCAGACTCAACCCGTAGCCGACAAAACCCAGCAGGCCGGTCGCCAGCAGCGGCAGCACGGCAGGAAACCGGTAGCCCATGAACAGGGCCGCAGTGATGTTGATCGCACCGGCCACGCCGCCCTTGATCGCGGCGATGTGGAAGGGATCGCCGCCGGACACCGATCGCGTCAGGTTGTTGTCGATCGCCCAGCACAGGCAGGCGCCGGCCACGGCGAAAGCGCCCCAGGCAAAACGTGTCGCCATCAACGGCTGGCCCGGCCACGAGAGCACGATGCAGCCAGCGACGATGGCCAGCATGCCGAGGAAGACCCGACGATCGACGTTCTCACGAAAAACGACCCAGGCGATGACTGCGGTGAGCACGCTTTCCAGATTGAGCAGCAGTGATGCACTGGAGGCCGCCGTCTGCGTCAGCCCCCACATCAACAGCACCGGACCCAACACACCGCCGAACAGCACGGCGCCGGCAAGCCACGGCGCATCGCGCCTCACCAGCGGCGCTTCACCGGTGGACTGTTTGCGCCATCGTCGCCCAACGATCCATAGCGACAGACCCACGCCGGAGCCCGCGTAGAGCAGTCCGGCGAGCAGCAGCGGCGGCACCGTGCCGACCAGGGTCTTGGCCAGCGGCGTGCTCAAACCGAAAAGGGCGGCCGCACCAAGCGCCTGCCCAATACCTCGCCATTGATCGCGATTCGTCAAATTCATGCCGACATCATAGGCCCGGCGCACCAAAGCCGATGATTCCGGCGCGGCAGTTCATCAATGGAATTCTATAACGCGTCGATTGTCGCTTATGCTTTGACGATGTTCTTGAGCCATCCATCACTGCTGACTCGCCTTCGCCGCCATCGCGGCCTGTGGGTGTTGGCGGTGGCTGTGTTGTTGATCAAACTGGCCGCCGGCACGATGTGCCTGACCGATGGGCCATACAAGAATATAGTGGCCTCCACCGCAAGCGCTCTGTCCATCGACGCGCCCTCGGAGCAGTCAGTTACTTCAGCCGCTGATGAAGCGGGCGACTGCGTATTAGGCGAAGCCGGCGACTGCCACTGCGCCTGCGCGCACACGCTTCCACTGCCGACGGTTGCCTCGCTTTCCGTCGCCAGGATGGAAATGCATTTCGATGCTTTAGCCATCCATTCGGGATTCTTACCGGCCACGACCGGTTCGCTGCTGCGCCCACCCATCGCCTGAAAACCCTCCGTTTCGTGATGCCGCTGTTGCTGCAGCGCATCGCTTCGTGAACCGTTTTCAGGAGATGCTCCATGTCCGTTTTACGTTCGGTGCCGCTCGGCGCCGTGCTGCTGTTGGCGTGCGCGCTCGGCGCCACGCCTTCGGCCCCATTGTCTGCAACATCTGTCGCCACGCCGACCACGGCCGCTTCACCGCGTCTGCGCGACGCCTTGGCGCGGGTGTGGAAAGCC
>CBAAAD010000035.1:4145-13212 GCA_964658785.1 uncultured Methylobacterium sp. | reverse complement strand
GACCAGGATCAGCCGTTCATCGCCAGCCCGCATTTCAAGCACTGGCTGCCGCTGACCGATGCGCCGGGCAGCTGGATCATCTACACGCCGGGCCACAAGCCGCAGCTGATCTTTTTGCAGCCGCACGATTACTGGCATGTGGTACCGGATGCGCCGGCCGGTTACTGGGTCGATGCTTTTGACATCACCATCGTGCGCACCGCGGCCGAGGCGGTGGCGCAGTTGCCGCGTGGAAACCGCGCGGTGATTGCCGCGGGCTACGCGGCGATGGACGGCGTCGAGGCGAACAATCCGCCGGCCGTACTCGATTACCTGCACTGGTATCGCAGCTACAAGACGCCGTACGAACTGGAGCTGATGCGCGAAGCCAGCCGCATCGGCACGTGCGCGCATCGCGCCGCCGAGCACGCGTTTCGCGCCGGCAAAAGCGAGTTCGGCATCCACATGGCCTATCTGGCCGCGGCCAGCCAAAGTGACGCAGAGCTGCCGTATGCCAGCATCGTCGGGCTCAACGAACATGGCGCGGTACTGCACTACACGCACTTCGACCGCAAGCCGCCGGCACAAAGCCGCTCGTTTCTGATCGACGCCGGCGCCAGCGCCGCGGGCTACGCCAGCGACATCACGCGCACGTACGCCGCGGCTGACGCCACCGAGTTTCAGGCCCTGATCGACAGCGTCGATCAGGCACAGCAGGGCTTCGTCGACAAGGTGCGCGCGGGCCAGAGCTATCCCGAGCTGCATATTCACGCGCATCACGTGCTGGCGGAAGTGTTGCGCGAACACGGCTTTATCCGCATGAGCGCGGAAAGCGCCGTCGCCTCGGGCGTCA
Source organism: uncultured Methylobacterium sp. (assembly GCA_964658785.1). GTDB lineage: Bacteria > Pseudomonadota > Gammaproteobacteria > Xanthomonadales > Rhodanobacteraceae > Rhodanobacter. The sequence goes on along the minus strand of CBAAAD010000035.1, from coordinate 12,380 downwards.
CCGGCACGTTCATGCCGCATGGGCTGGGGCACCCTATCGGCCTGCAGGTGCACGACGTCGCCGGTTTTCAGCAGAGCGAACGCGGCGGCACGATTGGCCGTCCAGACGGCCATCCGTATTTGCGCATGACCCGCGTGCTGGAGCCGGGCATGGTGGTGACGATCGAACCGGGCCTGTATTTCATCGACATGCTGCTGGCCGAGCTGCGCGGCAAACCCGAGGCAAAGGACATCGACTGGGCTCGCGTCGATGCGTTTCGTCAGTACGGCGGCATCCGCATCGAGGACGACGTAGCGTGCACCGCCGGCACGCCGGAAAACCTCACGCGCGACGCCTTCGCGCTGCTGACCTGAGCCACGGGCGCAGCGCGTTGCATGGTCGGGGGCCAGAGGCGGCGAGTGAACTGCCGCCATCGGTCACGGCGGTGACGAGGGGTGACACCGTGCCCGAACGAAGCCGCCGTCGAAACAGTGTCGACAGTGTCGCCTCGATGCGCGTAGCCTCAGAGGCCCCAGGAGGCTCTAACGCCATCGACGCGTCGCCATCGAGCTACGTCCGCTACCGCTACGTGCATGCCAAACGGCCGCTGCGTCGCGTCGCGCTCGAATGGGCAGTTGTCGTGGTGGCAAAAATCGCTTTTCTCATGCTGATCGCGTGGCTGCTTTTCGAGCCCCATCCGAAACATAGTGCCGGCGCCGGCGCCGTTGCACGCCAGCACGCACGCGCCGCGCAGGCAACGCCCAAAGCGCAGCCGTAGCTACGGAAGCGGCCCAGCGTTCGTTGCCGGTACCCATCCAAGGCTCAACGACCCTGAGCCGCCAGCGCCTCCAATGACGCGCCAATACCAGCCGTTACGCGCGGCATGAGTAGTTTCCGAGCCTGCCCGCCAGGGCCGCGCCGCACTATCGTCCATCGATAACTTCGCGCCACCAACGGAAACGCATCCATGATCATCGACACCGATGTCGTCACGCTGTCGCGCCTGCAGTTTGCGATGACCGCGCTGTACCACTTTTTGTTCGTGCCGCTGACGCTGGGGCTGGTGTGGATGCTGGCGGTGATGGAGGCGGTCTACGTGATGACCGGGCGCGAGGTGTGGAAGCGCATGGTGCAGTTCTGGGGCGTGCTGTTCGGCATCAACTTCGCCATGGGCGTGGCCACCGGCGTCACCATGGAGTTCCAGTTCGGCATGAACTGGGCGTACTACTCGCACTACGTCGGCGACATCTTCGGTGCGCCGCTGGCGATCGAGGGCATGATGGCGTTCTTCCTCGAAGCCACCCTCGTCGGCGTGTTCTTCATGGGCTGGGATCGCATCTCGCGGGTCAAGCACCTGCTGGTGACCTGCTTTCTCGCCCTGGCCACCAGCCTGTCGGCGGTGTGGATTCTTATCGCCAACGGCTGGATGCAGCATCCGGTCGGCGCCGCGTTCAACGCGCAGACCATGCGCATGGAAGTCACCTCGTTCAGCGACGTGGTGTTCAACCCGGTGGCGCAGGCCAAGTTCGTGCATACGGTCAGCGGCGGCTACGTGCTGGGCGCGATGTTCGTGCTGTCGATCAGCGCCTGGTATCTGCTGCGCGGGCGCAACGTGGAATTCGCCAAGCGCTCGATCACGGTGGCGGCCAGCTTCGGCCTCGCCGCAGCGCTGTCGGTAGTGGTGCTGGGCGACACCTCCGGCTACACCGTGTCGCAGAACCAGAAGATGAAGCTCGCCGCCATCGAGGCGATGTGGCACACCGAGCCGGCGCCCGCACCCTTCACCCTGTTCGGCCTGCCCGACGTGCGCGAGCGCACTACGCACATGGCTTTCAAGATTCCGTGGGTGATGGGCCTGATCGGCACGCACTCCACCGACGAAACCATGCCCGGCATTGCCGAACTGGTGGACACCGCTAAAGGCCGCATCGGCGAGGGCGTGAAAGCGTATGACGCCATGCTGGTGCTGCGCCAGGACAAGACCAACGTGCAGGCGCAGGCCACGCTGGCCGCACACGATCAGGATCTTGGGTATGCCCTGCTGCTCAAACGCTACGTCGACGACCCGCGCCAGGCCACGCCGGCCGATATCCAGAAAGCGGCCGACAGCACGATCCCGAATGTGCCGGTGCTGTTCTGGTCTTTCCGCATCATGGTGGCCTGCGGCATCTATTTCATCGCGCTGTTTGCCTTCGCGTTCTGGAAGGCGAGCAAACGCGAACTGACCACGCACCGCTGGTTTCTGCGCCTCGCGCTGTGGAGCCTGCCGCTGCCGTGGATCGCCATCGAGGCGGGCTGGATCGTGGCCGAATACGGCCGCCAGCCGTGGGCGATCGAAGGCGTGCTGCCCACCGCGCTGGGCGTGTCGTCGGTGAGTTCGGGCCAGGTGCTGACGTCGATCGGCGGCTTCGTGCTGTTCTACACCGCGCTGGCCATCGTCGACGTGTGGCTGATGCTGAAATTCACCCGCAAGGGGCCCGATGGCCTGGGCATCTGGCCGCACAATCCCGCCCTTGCCAACAGCGGTCACTGAGGATCACGTCATGTTCGATTACGCCACGTTACGACTGATCTGGTGGGCGCTGCTCGGCACGCTGTTCATCGGCTTCGCCATCATGGACGGCTTCGATTTCGGCGTGGCCGGCCTGCTGAAGGTGCTAGGCCGCAGCAACGAGGAGCGCTCGGTGCTGATCGAAAGCATCGAGCCCACCTGGGAAGGCAACCAGACCTGGTTCATCCTCGCCGGTGGCGCCACCTTTGCCGCGTGGCCGATGCTGTACGCGGTGTCGTTTTCCGGCATGTATCTGGCGATCTTTCTGGTGCTGCTGGCTTTTATCCTGCGGCCGGTCGGCTTCAACTTTCGCGGCAAGGTGCACGACCCGCGCTGGGTCAGCCTGTGGGACTGGGTGCTGGTGGCATCGGGCGTGGTAGTGATGCTGATTTCCGGCGTGGCCTTCGGCAATCTGTTTCTCGGCCTGCCGTTCCGTTTCGACGACGACCTGCGCATGACCTGGCAGGGCGGCCTGTTCGATCTGCTGCATCCGTTCGCCCTGCTCACCGGGCTGGTATCGCTGAGCATGCTGCTGGCCCACGGCGCCTGCTGGGCGGCGCTGAAAGCCGATGAAGTGATCGCGGCGCGCGCAGTGAAAATGGCGCGCTGGCTTACGCTGGTTTACGCGGCGCTGTATGTCGCGGCGGGCATCTGGCTGGGCTACCGCATTCCGGGTTACGCGATCAGCGGCGCCGCCGTCACCGACGGCGTGTCCAATCCGCTGTTCAAGCAGGTGGCGCTCGGCGGCACGTGGTTCGCCGGCTATCTGCAGCACCCGCTGTTCTGGATCGCACCGGCGCTGGCGTTCGTGTCGGCCATCGGCGTGCAGCTGCTGGTCGGGCGGCGCAGCGTGGCCGGCTTTATCGCCAGCAGTCTGATGGTGGGCAGCACCATCGCCTCGGCCGGCTTCGCGCTGTTTCCGTTTCTGCTGCCGTCCAGCCTCGACCCGCGCTCCAGCCTCACCGTGTGGGACGCCTCATCCACGCGCGGCACGCTGTCGCTGATGGTATTTGCGACAGCGCTGTTTCTGCCGCTCATCATCATCTACACCAGCTGGGTGTACCGGGTGATGCGCGGCCGCGTCACGCTGGCGCAGATCCGCGCGGCGCACGGCGGCTATTGAACCGCCGCCGCATCATTCAACCACCGATTTACACGACGGAGATCGAACAGCATGTGGTATTTCGCCTGGATACTCGGCCTGGGCCTGGCCTGCGCTTTCGCCATTCTCAACGCGATGTGGTTCGAGGTGCACGCCAACGACGAGGCCAATCGCCTGCGCGACGATTACCTGCTGGCGGATGAGTTGAGCTGACGCAAAACTAGCGCGCAGCGAGCAGCGCCTCGATCGCCTCGGCCTCTTTCGGCATGCGCTCGGTCAGCACTTCGTTACCGTCGCGGGTGACCGCCACATCGTCCTCGATGCGGATGCCGATGCCGCGCCAGCGCTCGGCCACCGAGCGATCGTCCGGCGGAATATAAAGGCCCGGTTCGACGGTCAGCACCATGTCGGGCTCGAGCACGCGCGACTCGCCGCCGACCCGATAGTCACCGACGTCGTGCACGTCCATGCCCAGCCAGTGGCCGGTCTTGGCCGGAAAGAAGCGCTTGTAGCTTTCGTCGGCAATCGCGGCATCCGCGCTGCCCTTGAGCAGACCCAGTTCGCACAGGCCTTCGGCCAGCACGCGCACCGCGGCGGCATGCGGCGCGTTGAACGGATGGCCGGGCCGCACTTCGTCGATCGCCGCCAGCTGCGCGGCCAGCACCACCTCATACAGCGCGCGCTGCTCGCGGCTGTAGCGGCCGCTGACCGGAAACGTGCGGCTGATATCCGACGCGTAGCAGTCGAGCTCGGCGCCCGCGTCGATCAACAGCAATTCGCCCTCGCGCAGCGCCGCGCGATTGCTCTGGTAGTGCATCACGCAGGCGTTGGCGCCGCCCGCGACGGTCGGCGCGAACGCCGAAACCGCGCCGCGGCTGCGCATCACGCTGAGCAGTTCGGCTTCCACTTCGTATTCGCGCCGGCCGGGTACGGCCACCTGCAGCGCGGCCAGATGCGCATCCACGGCAATCGAGGCCGACGCACGCATCAGCCTCAGCTCGGCGCGCGATTTGTAAAGCCGCAGATCGTGCAGCAAATGACCGAGTGCCACAAACTCCTTCGGCACCACGCCGCCGCCGCGCAGCTGGCGCAGGCGGCGCATCCAGCCCAGCAGGCGTGCATCGAATTCGGGCTCGCTGCCGAAATGGCAATACACCCTCGCGCGCCCTTCGATCATGCCTGGCAGAATGTCGTCGATGTCCTCGATCGGAAACGCGTCGTCCATGCCGAACTCGGCGACGGCGCGGTCCGTGCCGATCGACTCGCCGTGCCAGCGCTCGTGCACCGCATCGCGCTCGCGGCAGAACAGCACCGCCTCGCCGTGCTGGCGACCGGGCAGCAGCGCCAGCACCGCCTCGGGCTCGGGAAAGCCGGCCAGATAGTGAAAATCGGAATCCTGCCGATACGGCCAGGCCGCGTCCGCGTTGCGCATGCGTTCGGGCGCGGCGGCGACCAGCATTACCGCGTCGTCGCCGGCCATCTGCATCAGCTGGCGGCGGCGGCTGGCGAACTCTTCCGGCGTAATCGCCAGCGAAGCCAGGCTGACGCCGCCGGCAACGAAACCGGCCGAGCCGATGGCGGAAAGTTTGGGTGCCGCTCGCTTCAATGCAGGGTGCCGCTGGCCGATTGGCCGTGCGCCGTGCATTCGGTGTGCAGCAGCATGGCGCCGATGCGCACGAACTCCTGCACTTCGATCAGCGCGTCCTCGTCCTCGTCTTCATTGCCGAAGTCGAAGGACGATGCGGCGATGGTGCCGAGGTCGCGCAAGACTTCCTGCGCCTCCTCCGACAGCTGCGCGTGCGCGCTGGTGCCGGCCAGACCGAAACCGCCGAGAAACCCGCGGCACCAGTCCACCATCGCTTCGGCGCGCTCGGTCAGCGGACGGTCGTCCGCCGGCAGCAGCGGCTCAAAGCCGAGTTCGGGATCGGCCAGTTCGGTTTCGCACTGCCTGGCCAGCTTGTCCAGCAGCGCCTGATCGTCGGCGGAAGGGTGCGTGGCCTCGCCATCGAGCTGCAGCGCCGACAGCAGCGCCACCTTGCCCAGCAGACCGCCGCCGGCCAGATAGCCGCACAGCGAACCGTGCAGCTCGCTGGCCTCGGTGCCCAGGTGCAGGCTGATGGCCAGCGTATCGAGTTCGTCGTAACCCACCGGCTCGTTGTCTGCCATGGCCGTGCTCCGTCTAAAGAATGACAAGCAGTTTAATGCAGCCAGCGTTGCCCAACGGATTCCTTCTCGGGCAGGTAACGGCACGCCAATTCCCGCCAAGCCTCCTGCTATAGTTTCGACCATGAGCACACCCGACCCCGTTCGTTCCGACCCCGTCCGCGAGGAGCTGGCCGCGCTTAGCCAGCAGCTGGATCGGCTGCTGGAAACGGTGCGCCGATTGAACGAGGAAAACCGCAGCCTGCGGCATAGCCAGGAGCAGCTGTCCGGCGAGCGCGCCGGCTTGCTGGCGCGCAACGAGCAGGCGCGCGGGCGGGTCGAAGCGATGATCCAGCGGCTGAAATCGCTGGAAAGCAACGGTTGAGCGCATGTGGTCAGGCATGCAGCGTTTGGCGCACGGGGATAAGGACAGCATATGAGCACTGAACCGGTCGCGCTGCGGCTGATCGACCGCGAGTTCCTGATTGCCTGCGCGCCGGAAGAGCGCGAAGGCCTGATCGAGGCGGCCAGCTTTCTCGATCGAAAGATGCGCGAGCTGCGCGCCAACGCCAAGGCGCCCAGCTTCGAGCGGCTGGCGGTACTCACGGCCATCAGCGTGGCCCACGAATTTCTGCTGCTGCGCAAGCAGCACGATGGCCAGGAGCGCCGACTCAGCGACGGCCTTGCCGCCCTGCGCAGCAAGGTGGATGCGGCGCTGGAAAATGACACGCTGAAGCGCTGATACGACGCGCAGCCGTTCGGTGCCGAGGCGGCGTCACGCGTTCGCCACGATGCCGCTGCGTGACCCGATGCCGCGCGGTTTCATGAACACGCCCCGTCCGAACCCGGTAGCGCATTCGGCGACAAGGGCATAAAATCGACCTCGGCGTTTTCTGCGATGTGCGCCAGCACACTCTTACATTTGCCTTGTTCCTAATTACGGCCCCGGGTCGGCTTCACATCGGTTGTTGCGCATGTCCGCTTCGTGCGGAAAGCCTGTAGACCATGTAGCTCTCCCACCTGATCCATTTTGGATCAAGGTCGTTTGGTGGGCAGCGGCATCGCGGTAACGCCACCTCTTTTCGGCTGTCGTCTGCTTACCATGTTTTGGCAAAGCAGCGGCAACCCGCAACACGCAGCGACGCCAACCAAGCGCGCTTTCGACGGGAGACGCGCGACACGTGGACGCCACCGCCCAACGCCGCGAGCTTCGCCAGAGTCTGGCCGAACGCCGCAAGGCGCTTACCCCCGCCGAACGTATCGCCGCCGCGCAGGGACTGCGCCGCAGCCTTGAGCAGCTGCCCGAATACCTCACCGATGCCCGGGTAGCCGGCTACTGGGCGACCCAGGGCGAGCTGCCGCTGAATCTGGTCATTCCACCTTTGGCCCAGCGCGGCCAGCAGTTTCTGCTGCCGGTGATCAGCAAGGGACAAACGCTGAAGTTCGCGCCGTGGCAGTCCGGCGAAGACGTGCAGCCGAACCGCTACGGCATTCCCGAGCCGGTTGATCGCGCCGAACTTTTCGAGCCGTTCCAGATCGATCTGGTGCTGGTGCCGCTGCTCGGCTTCGATCGCCGCGGTCAGCGGCTCGGCTACGGCGGCGGCTATTACGACCGCAGCTTCGCCTTTCTAAACGAGCAGGTGCGCCCGACCGAGCCGCTGCTGGTCGGCATCGCCTACGCTTTTCAGGAACTGCCGCAGCTCGAGGAAGCCGACTGGGACGTGCCGCTGGATTTCATTGCCACCGAGCGCGAGCTGATCGACTGCCACGCCGCCGACGACAACGGACCGAACGCATGACCGCGAAACCCAAGCACTGGCTGATGAAGTCCGAGCCGGACACATTTTCCATCGACGATCTGAAGCGCAAAGGCCAGGAGCCGTGGGACGGCGTGCGCAATTATCAGGCGCGCAACTTCATGCGCGACGGCATGCGCCCCGGCGACAAGGTGTTCTTCTACCACTCCAACTGCGCCGTGCCCGGCATCGTCGGCCTGGCCGAAGTGGCGACCGATGCTTATCCCGACCCCAGCCAGTTCGACCCAAAAAGCGATTATTTCGATCCTGCCAGCAAGCCGGAAGAGCCGCGCTGGATGCTGGTCGAGGTGAAGTTCGTCAAAAAGCTCAGCCGCACGATCAGCCTGGACGAGCTCAAAGGCGTCGAGGCGCTGTCCGACATGGCGCTGGTGCGAAAGGGCAATCGGCTTTCGGTCATGCCGGTCAGCGCGTCCGAGTGGCGTACGATTCTCGCGCTGGAATAGCTTGCGACCCGTCTAACGATCCACCGCCAGACGTTACCGTTTGGACGGCCAAATCCATCCGCTTGAACGAACCCCGGGGAATCGACGCATGAGCACCAGCAACGCCAACGAAAAACGCCAGGCCGGCGAAGCCGCGATCCGCTTTGTCGAGGACGGCGCGATCGTCGGCGTCGGCACCGGCTCCACCGTGGCGTTTTTCAT
>CBAAAD010000035.1:0-4045 GCA_964658785.1 uncultured Methylobacterium sp. | reverse complement strand
CTGCTCGGCAAGTTTCCGGTGCCGATCGAAGTGATTCCGATGGCGCGCAGCCTGATCGGCCGCGAGATCGTCAAACGCGGCGGCCAGCCGGTGTGGCGCGACGGCGTGATCACCGACAACGGCAACTGGATCATCGACGTGCACGGCTGGCAGCTCATCGATCCCGGCGCGATGGAAAGCGACCTCAACCAGCTCGCCGGCGTCGTCACCGTCGGCCTGTTCGCACACCGTCCCGCCGACGTCGTGCTGGTCGGCGATCGGGAAATCTGAAGCGGTTGATGGCGTGATCCAGCGGGCTGACCTCAACGGATCGATCGCCGCCTGCGTTGATTAAACACAAGGGAAGTAGCGTGATGACGATAGGGCTTTGGTGCGTGCTGGTCGGCTTGCTGATGCCGTTTCTTTGGACCGGCGTGGCCAAGTCGATGGGGCGCTACGACCTGCGCGCCAACCAGCATCCGCGTGACTTTCTGGCGAACCTCAAGGGACCTGCGAGTCGCGCCAACGCGGCGCAGCTCAACAGCTTCGAGGCGTTCCCCGCGTTCGCCGCCGCCGTGGTGGTCGCCCAGTATGCGCACGCCTCGCAGCATGCCATCGACGTGCTTTCCATCGCCTGGGTCGCGCTGCGGCTGATCTACGGCGTGCTCTACATCGCCAACCTGGCGGCACTGCGCAGCCTGGTCTGGTTCGCCGCCATGGGCTGCGTGGTCGGGCTGTTTATCGCTGCCGCTTGACGGCAGAAGACTCAGTCAAACAGCACGACCTGACGTATCGCTTCACCGCGCTTGAGCCGGTCAAACCCGACGTTGATCTCGTCGAGCTTCATCCGATGCGACAGCAGCCGATCGACCGGCAGTCGTCCGTGGCGATACAGCGCAACATAGCGCGGAATGTCGCGACTGGGCACGGCCGAGCCCATGTAGGAACCCTTGATCGTGCGCTCTTCGGCGGTAAGGCTGACCGCAGGAATGCTCAGCATCTGCTGCGGCCCCGGCAGGCCGACCGTGACGGTGCTGCCGCCGCGCCGGGTCGCGGCGTACGCCTGGGCCAGCACCTTTTCGTTGCCGACCGATTCGATCACGTGCATGGCGCCGCCGCGCGTGTGCTCGCGAATGGCCGCCACCGCATCGTCGCGGCTTGCGTCGATCGTCAGATCCGCACCCAGCTCGCGCGCCAGCGCCAGCTTTTCGGGCACGGTGTCTACCGCTATCAGCGGGTAGGCGGACGCCGCCCGCGCACCGAGCAGGGCCGCGAGACCCACGCCACCGAGGCCAAAGATCGCCACGCTTTCACCGGGCGCCACGCGCGCGGTGTTGATCACCGCGCCCACGCCGGTCATCACCGCGCAGCCGAACAGGGCGGCGATTTCAGGCGGCAGATCGCGGTCGATACGCACGGCCGAGTGCGCCGACGTGACGGTGTACTCGGCAAAGCCCGATACGCCCAGGTGGTGCTGCAGCGGCGCATCGTCCGCGTCGTGCCAGCGCATGCCGCCGCCGAGCAGGCGGCCTCCCGCATTCGCCTGCGCGCCGGGTTCGCACAGCGCCGGCCGACCGGCCGCACAGGGCTCGCAGTGGCCGCACATCGGCACGAACGAAAACACCACGCGGTCACCCACTGCAAGACCGTCGACTCCCGCACCCAGCTCGACTATTTCGCCGGTCGCCTCGTGTCCCAGCACCATCGGCATCGGCCGCGGGCGCGAGCCGTCGATGACCGACAGATCGGAGTGGCACAGTCCGGCCGCCAGCACCCGCACCAGCAGCTCGCCCGCACCCGGTGGCGCCAGTTCGATGGTCTCGATGGCCAGCGGCTTCGATTGCGCGTAAGGCGCGGGCAAACCCATTTCGCGCAGCACCGCAGCGCGCACCTTCATGGCGTCGTCCTCAGCTTTTCCAACGCGGCGCGCATGGGTGCCGGCAGCGGCGTAGGACGCCGCTGACCGCGATCGACGAACACGTGCACGAACCAGCCTTCCGCCGCCGGCGTGTCGCTGCCGGGACGGAACAGGCCGATGCCGTAGCGCACGCTGGAGTTGCCCAGATGCTCGACGCGCAGCCCGGCGTCGATAGTCTCCGGAAACGCCAGCTCGCCGAGAAACTTGCAGTGCGATTCAGCGCACACGCCGATCACGCCGCCCGCGTGAATATCCAGCCCGCCTTCGAGTATCAGATACGTGTTGATGACCGTATCGAAATAGCTGTAGTACTCGACGTTGTTGACGTGGCCGTAGATGTCGTTGTCCTTCCAGCGCGTGGGCAGCGGAAGGAAATGGCGGTAATTGTCGCGTTGGCTCATCGGACATCCAGACGGCTATTCGAAAACTTCGGTGTATTGGTAACGCATCAATGGGCAGCTGCGTGCGCACGAGCGTTTTCCTGCTCCTGCAGCGCACGCCACTGCACCTTGCCGGTGGCGGTCTTGGGCAGGTTATCAACGAATTCCACCGCGTGCGGCACCTTGTACGCGGCCATGTGTTCGCGCGCCCAGGCGATGATGTGTTCGGCGTCGGCCTGCACGCCGGAACGCGGCACAACCAGCGCTTTGACGCTCTCGCCGCGATGCGCGTCGTGATAACCGATCACGCAGGCTTCCTGCACCGCCGGATGGCCGTACAGCAGCGCCTCCACTTCGGCCGGCCAGACCTTGTAGCCCGACGCATTGATCATGCGCTTGACCCGGTCGACCATGAAAAAGTAGCCCTGCTCGTCCTCATAGGCGAGATCGCCCGTGCGCAGGTAGCGCACGCCATCCACTTCGACAAAGGCGGCCGCCGTGGCCGCGGGATTGTTCCAGTAGCCGGTGAGCACCTGCGGCCCGTTGACGATGACTTCTCCCGCGTCGCCCAGCGGCACGCGCTCCAGCGTTACCGGATCGACGATGATCGCGCGCGTGTTGCAGATTGGCAGGCCGAGACACTGCGCCTTCGGTGCCTGCGGCGGGTTGATGTGCGTGGGCGCCATGGTTTCGGACATGCCGTAGCCTTCGATATACGGAATGCCCCACAGCGACTCGATCCGCTCGGCGACCGCCTTGGGCATGGCCGCGCCGCCGCCCGAGAGCACCGACAGCGAGGCCAGCTCCTCGCCGCGCAGATCCGGCTGGTTGAGAAAATCCATCAGCATCGTCGGGATCGCCGTCCACGAGGTGACCTGGTAGCGCGCGATCAGCTGCGCGGCGCAACGCTTGTCCCAGCGCGTCATGATCACCATCGTGCCACCGAGCCAGATCGGCGAGTTCATGCCGTTCTGCATGCCGGTCACGTGGAACATCGGCAGGCACGCCAGGGCGATGCCGTCCTTCGCCATGCGTATCCATTCGGGCGCACCAACAGCCGTATGCATCACGCTGGCGTGCGTATGCGTGCAGCCCTTCGGCTCGCCCGTGGTGCCCGAGGTGTAGGGAATCACGGCGTAGTCGCTCGCGCCCGCGGTATGCGGGGAAGGCACGAGCTGTGCGGCCAGCGCATCGTTCCATGCCAGCGCGCCATCGATCGCCGCGCGCGGTGCCGACACGGCGTCGGGCACCGGCAGATCGGTCGGCGTGGTGAGGTAATCGGCATACGTCGCCGCAATCGCATGCTGCACGATGCCACCCGTCATCAGCGGCGTGACGTTGGCGGCGAGCGCCTGGTCGAACACGATCACGCTCGAACCGCTGTCCTTGACGATGTGCTTCAGCTCATCGTGCAGGTTCATCGGGTTGATCGGCACCACCACCGCGTCGGCGCGCAGAATCGCGTAGTACGCAATGACGAACTGCGGGCTGTTCTGCGCGTACAGCGCCACCCGATCGCCCTTGGCCACGTCACAACGCTGCTGCAGAAAACCCGCCAGCGCATCGACCTGCCCCTTGAGATCGCGGTAGCTGATGACGCTGTCGTAGTAGATGATCGCCGGTCGCTCGGGATACCGCGCGGCGGCGACCTCGAGATTGAAGTAGAGGGACGTCTGCGGCACGACGAGGTCGTGTGGCAAACCGGGTGGCCAGGAACTGAAATTCATAGCGGCGAATCTCCAGTACAGCAGCAGGCTGTGATCAAAGT